>JAYWMS010000046.1:0-3630 GCA_035873215.1 Nitrospirota bacterium
ATAAACCCATAACCGTTCACCAAATCGAGCGGCTTGATCCTCAGGCGTGTGCTCCGATTTCACCTGGATCATTTGTGACGGCGTCAATTGGTATTTGGCTGCGATCCGATCTCGAACTTGGTAAGTTTCCGGAAATAAAAAGTCTGTATCGAGATAAAACAGTGATCCTTTCGGATTGATCCGAAACATCATATCCACCAACACAACGTCTTCGGCACCAAAACTACAAGCCAGAACGATGTTGGGAAAATACTGCTCTAGCACATAAGCCAAGACTGTCTGAGGAGACTGTCCCTCGAATCGGTGACTCACGGTTTGCAGTTCATCAATTGACGGGTGTTTGGGGGATGGTTTCATGATCTTCTCCAGCGAATTAGGCTTCCACTTTCTCTACGAGGACCTTAAAGTGTTGAGCTTCAACCTCAAGCGGATCTTCTGCCAACACCTTGTGTCCATCGTTTCGTAAGCTCATGGGAACGTTCTTAATCGGATCGCCAGAGTCCAGCCAGACCTCAAGTCGGTCCCCATCATCCATCATTTCCAGGCGCAATTTGGTCTTGACGTAATTGAGCGGGCACATCACACCACGCAGATCAAGAACTTCAACGTCACTCACAGCTTCCGTAGCTTGGGAGGTTTCCTCCAAGGCATCTGGACTTGCACTGGTACTATCAGAAACTTCACCCACATCTAACTTGAGATCTTGGCCCATTTCCTCAGTCAATCGCCGACAAGTCTCTACAAACCCTTTGGCAAATTCCATTTTGCCGCGCGTGAAATCCTCCGTTGCTTCCTTCGTGCCCAGATCTCCGGTTTTTTTAGACAGTTCATGATAGGCAACCGGCATCAATTCCTGTTTCCGTGCCGCCCATTGATCAAACTCGGCCAACGTATCGGCATCGGTATTGGGATCAACCCCTTCGGTGACCAAGATGGCCTTTGCGGCAGCCACCACCGCACGATAGGCTTTGTTAATCGCCATGGCATGTTGATGTTTATCCGCCAACACACGCGCCATATACAGCTCCTGCTCAGCTTCCAAAATGCGGTTGTCGATCATCTCCAACGCTCCGCCGGCACATTCACCTGGACCCAGGTCCTCGACGGAAAATTCCGAATCGGCTTCCCAATCAATATAGTAGGAGGCATCTTCCCCATAGGACGGAAGAATCGAATACGGAATGAGTTGCTCTTTCAGCTTCGCTTTCCCGGATCGAGTAATAAAACCATGGAGGCTTTCTCCATCTTTCCGGTCGCGGCGGAAAGTATCGACCAAGGCAGACACAGCCGCAGGGACATTTTTCGCCGGAAGTTTCACGATCATCTGCCCAATTTGAGCGGTCCCGTTCACCTGTCCACCCAGATGTAGTTCATACACCGGCGCAATGTGCTCGCCAATACGCTTTCCCACCCCGTGGAAGCCAATGGTGGAAATATGATGTTGGGCGCAAGAGTTGTGGCACCCACTGATATGGATACTGGTTCCTTTCAAATCATCAGGCACCTGACCAGGAGGAAAGATTTCGGCTAGCGCCCTCGCCAGACCCTTGGACGACGTGATGCCCAATCCGCAGGTATCGGTTCCGGGGCAGGCCACGATGTCTTCCGTCTTATTCGCACCCGGTTGGCTTAATCCCAGTGAATCTAACTCGTCATACAAGGCTGCAATGTGATGTTCAGGAATCCAGCGAATGATCAGGTTCTGCCCAATCGTCGTCCGAATATTCCCATTGGCATATCGTTCAGCAAGATCAGCCACCGCCAGCATTTGATCCGTGGTGATATCACCCGTCGGCAATCTGAGGACAGCTGAGGAAAATCCTTCCTGTCGTTGCTTGACCACATTCGTGCGACGCCATACGGCCATGGGCGAATCAACTGCCGATTGTCCATTCCCCCCATTACCGTTGGCGCCGTTTTTGGTGGGCATGATTAACGGGGGGTCATCGGCGTACTTCAACAAGCTCAAGGGTTGCAGAGAAGGAATCGCGCCAAATAAACTTTGATAAGCCTCTTTCCAACGATGACAAAATTCCTCAAAGCCCAGTTTCTCAATGACAAATTTCATCCGGGCTTTGCTACGGTTTTTGCGATTGCCAAGATTATCAAAGACCTTAATCACCGCTTCGATGGATGGTATTAAATCATCCATCGGGACAAACTCTCGCAACACATGTGCCATCCTCGGCGCGGCCCCAAGTCCGCCACCAACCACCATTCGGAAGCCAATGGTGCCATCCTGCGCTTTGATCGCCAAGAGACCAACATCATGAATGGGCGTTAAGGCACAATCATGCTGACATCCGGAGAGAGCAATCTTGAATTTACGCGGCAAGCTCTGCGTAAGCGGATTCCGCAACAGATGGGCTGCGATAGTATGGGCATACGGTGTGACATCAAACACTTCACCCTGACAGACACCGGCTAAATGACAGGCGGTCACGTTTCGCACGGTATTCGCACAGGCTTCACGCGTGGTGACATCCACTTCTGCTAATTGTCGCATCACCGTGCCGACGGCATTTAACGGCACGAAATGGATTTGAATATCCTGCCGAGTGGTAATATGACCGACACCAGTGCCATAGGTATCGGTGATCAGCGCGATCCGACGCAGTTGATTCGCGGTCAAACCGCCAAACGGAATTCTGATCCGAATCATCTGCACATCAGGCTGGCGCTGACCGTAGATGCCATACTGAAGCCGGAACGGTTTGAACATATCCGACGGGGTTTCGCCGGATTGCAAGCGCTTCACTTCATCTTCAAAGGTCTCTATTTCCTCTTGGATTTCACGAGGAATCGGGATGGTCGTGATTTCTGGAATGGTAGTTGATCGGCCCATGGTTATTCTATGCCTCCGGCAAAGGTTCTGAATGGGAGCGATACGGGAAAAGCCAGCAACGCACCGTGTTGCATGACACCTGCATCCTTCATGTCAGAAATCAAGTTGTTTATCAGGTCAACCCTTCAAATGTGGTACATCGGCGCCCGTTCCTGTTCGAGCTGGCTATATTGTTCAACCAATGACTGCAGCGTTATGGATGACAGGATTTCTCGTTCAGACTGTCGAATGCGGTCCCATATTGTAGTTAATACCTTGTCTTGGTGTATAGGGCGGTCTCCATGACCGTTCGTGCTCACTTGACGTACGACCGGTTCCGTATGTCCATTCATCGCATCTACAACTTCGGTGAGTAAGGTATCTTCTGGAGCTTTCCTCAGAGAATATCCCCCTTGGGCACCCCGTAAACTATCCACCACCCCTGCTTGCTTTAGAGATTGGAGAACCTGTTCCATAAACCGACCCGGGATAGCTTGTCGTTGAGCAATAACCTTGGCTTGGACCGGGAGGCTTCCATAATTCATGGCCAACTCGATCGTCGCCATCACTCCGTATGTCACTTTGACAGGCACTTTCATCATTTCATACTATTCCGATAGGAATTAAGTTAATTTATACCACTCTTCCTCTAGGTGTCAATATGTGAATGCCAGAAGAGGCAAAAAATTGTTTGCCCCGTCATTCTGTAAATACGTAAGAATAGCTACGTTTAATAATAAAAATGTCTAATTTTCAATAAGTTAAAAGACTGTGGTGGAAGAGTACCAAGGAATTCCGGTGTGATG
>JAYWMS010000049.1:0-3673 GCA_035873215.1 Nitrospirota bacterium
CGGAATAGCAGTAGCGCCCTGTAAAAACAGGAGAATTGTAATAAGGGTGATAACAAGGAATTGGTTGCGATTCATTGTAATGGACCTCTCGAATAAGGGGCGTTACTTCCGTATGGATAGTGTTTGAATTGCCCAGAAGGGGTCCCAAGATAAACGTCGACTTTATTTTGATCCGCAAAGTTCATATTCCGGATGGCTTCGAAATCCTGCTGGTAATTATACATGGGTATTGAACTGATTGAGACTCAACGGTTTGTTATAAGTTGTTTTCAGGGTATTTCTCCAAGAATTGGAAATGCACACCATGCCAACAGAAGAAACATAAAAAGATTGGCTGAATATTGGATCGACCTAGAATTCCACTTTTCGCCGTGATGGGCCAGTATGATTAAAATGAAAAACCCGATGGCATTCTCAATCGCCACTAATTGTGTATGAAGTTTCCCCCACCATTTAATTCCGTTCTCCCAGGCAACCCAAAAATACAAGATGTTAAATACAAGAAAGAGTAATGCGGAATTCAATGTAAATTTTCCGAAACACTCTTTTCTACGAAGAAACCAAAACTCCACGAGATATATCAAAGGGAGTGCAGCAATAAACCCGTATCCTATTAGCCACGCAAGTAGGAGCAAATAGAAGGGAATGGGAACAAGCGGATTCTTACCAGGGACAATTAGAATCAACGATGATAACACGGCAATACCCACCGCACCCCAAATCATCCAATTTCTTTCTGCTTTTTCCATGGCTGGTTCTTAATGCTTAAAACGTGGTGTTTAGGGGCTGAGCGACGACGATATCCTCCCCGGATTAGAGGGAGAGAAGGTTAATGGGGTTGCTTGGCTTTTTCATTTCAGGGAAAAGGGACAGATTTATTTTTTCAAAAGGACCTCAGGGAAGACTTAAAGAAAGATCCGATCAATTGATCAGCGGAAAAAGTCATTGAACGCCTTCATGCTCTTGACCCTGAGCCCCCACACATGCTCAAGGATCCCTCATCATCCATCCCGCCTGGCAAGGACATTCAACCAGCGTCCCTTCCGTTCTTGATTCATCACCGTTTCTAATCGGACGATTGTCCACCCAGCTTGTTGAATGACTTTCTTCAATTCAGGTTTCCGCCATTGGGAAATATAGCGCCCCGGTATCCATTGATTCTTAAGATACCCCGATTGCGAGCCATGCCGTAGCGTCGCTCCTAAGAGACCTCCCGGCCTCAGAAGCAACCGGAGTCGACGCAACACACTCTGCAACCGCGCTTTGCGACAATGAATCAACGAGGCGGCAGCCCATATACCATCAAACGTCTGTCCCGTAAATGGTAAATCGTGCAGGTCAGCCTGGACCAGCGGCAAACGGGTGCTGCGCTTGTGCGCAATCTGCAGAAATGACCATGTCCCATCAACGGCAATGACACGATACTTGTTGCGCCGCAAATAGCGACTGTCCTGACCCACACCACACCCTAAGTCCAAGAGGAGGCTACGAGGATTTAGCCCTTCCATCCACGTTTGGAGCAAAGGAGGAAGGCGGTACCGCCGCTTATCCCACTCCTGGGTATATGCCTCTCGATACGCTTCGTATGCTTGAACCGTCCTCTTCACTGCCCCTTGAGAGATTCGCATAAGCAAAGCACCACGATCATCGATATTGTGTCTTGTTGCTTTCTCGCACAACGATGGAATCTATGCCCACCACCCTGTTTGTAACAGGACGTTCTCTTGTCAGCCGATAACTCTGTAGTATGAAATTAGTACGTATATTGCTACTATAATGAGTGAGGCAGCTTAAAGAAGAATTCGATAGATGGAGATTGGATTCATGATCTCAGTCACAACACATCGCATAAAACAAGTCGTTCGGCCCTTGGGCATCATGGGCATGGCCATTTCCCTGATGGGGTTTCCCGCCACATGTACAGGACCGAACCAATCCTTGTTCAATTCCATGGATGAAAAGGAACTGGCCGTTCACGATGATTCGGGGCAAGGGAAGGCTGGTTCAAAACCCAAAACTTGGACTGTGTACTGTGAGCGGAAAGACGGCGCCAAAAGTAAGTTCACCGTCTCGTCCGAATTGTCCGAACAGATAAGCGCCTCTTTGAAGGAAGACTCCGCACAGAAATCTTCTACCAAAGGCACATCCAAAAAAGAAAAAGAGATCGCTCTTGATGCTTCATCCAAGGATTCTGATCCTTTCGGAGAATCAACTGTGAAGTGCGGAAAACTTCTCACTCTTTTAGCGATCTTTGCAACAGTCCACAAACAGCATCCATAATTCATTTCCAAGCCTATCTCAATTTCTCTCAGTTGCCTTTCATGCGGATGCGCCTATCGCCAGTATGATGAGCCATGAGATGAAGATCCGGAACACACCGACCCTTAGTATGAGTGCCCTGAAACTTGGAAGATCAACCAATCTGAAATGATGAGGTAAGGATCTGAAGTTGAAACTCTCCACCGTGAACAATAATAATCTATTGAACCAAGTTGAGACCCAGTCCGTACTCCCCAGTCTCACGGGCACGGAAGTGATCCACCTGATAGAAGGGCTCAAAAAATAGGTGTCTTTTCAACCACTGAGTTACTTGGCCCAAAATCCCGAACGGAAACGCTGACAGACTTTGCTTGGGCAATCACTCGAACCCGCAATCGGCCCCTTATCAGAAAAAAATTTATGGCATTCTCGACCAGGTTGCGCAAGGCAATCTAGACTCGACGGATATCCCCATGTAATTACATTAATAGCTCGGCAAACCCATACACCGAATAGGATTGCCCACCATAGTATAATTCCCCTTGAACGATACTCATCGCAAAGCCGCCGATGACCCAATTGGCCACTCGCTTGAAGTGCACCGTGTCCAATCGAACGGTAGCCTGGCCGCCTTCGTCTCGCCATTGAATGTCCCACTGCGTTGGCCATCGATAAAACCCTGGAGCGAATGTGCGCGCACGCGTTGTGATGCTGATATCTGGGAGGGATATTTCGTTCGTGTCGAGTACCGCAAAAGCCTCTTGCTTCCCTGTTAAGGCAGCCATCATCTCGCCTTCTGACCGATGCAGGTAGAGATCGCCTACACCCTCAAGTGACAGATAGAACCCCTGAAAATTATTCCATAGCCCCCAATAGGTTCGGGTCAGTCGATTAAAGTCCGGCTTGGATAAGTATTCGTAAATCACCCGGCCTTCAAGAGTACGCCCTCTCCACTGTAGCGTCGCCTGGGCACTACCCAACCAATACACTCCGTCGTCATGCTTCCGGGAGATACGCTCGAGGAGGGGCATCACGGTGAGCACCAATGAATTAGAAGTGCTCGTAATTATAATGCCGGTCGATGGTATCCCACCGAATTGAAACGACGGAGAATCAGGGATCGTGAATAATTCATGATTCGCATTGTCATAAGAACCACTTCCTTGCACATCAATCCATCCATGTCGTTCGTCGTGCAACACCACAAAATGTTCGGCCTGCCACTGATCGCCATCCCGTCCGCGGTTCGTATCGATCGCAAACGCCACATGGCCTTGAGTATCCTTCCCCACAAACGAGAAATAGTCCGAAACATAGTAAAGAGATGACGCGGGAGCCGGATTCGGCTCTTGGGATAGCACAGGAGGGGTTTCTGTTACGGCGAATAGAGGGGAAGGAACAGCCGAATGTCCAG
>JAYWMS010000059.1:0-7374 GCA_035873215.1 Nitrospirota bacterium
CTCCCCTTGGATGAGATCTCTCGCCCAATAGCCATACTGGAGGTACAAGGGGTCATCTAAATGAAACGCCGCTCGAATTTTGGCAATGTCCTCGGGTTTCATTCGCGGGTTGGATGGGTCCACCGCACTCGGCTCACCTGGAGCAAGATGGATCAATCCATGAATCAATACCGAGACAATAAAGAGCAGGACCACCCGAAGTGCAATCTGTCGACCGATGTAGGCCAGCATATTTTTCTAGTATTCGTACGAGTAAAAACCCAATGGCAAGAAAAACCTTTCCTGCCGACTCTCCGAATTATTCAAGCGGCTTAAAAGTCTGGAGCCATTTCGAGCTTTCGCCATTTATTAAAATAAAATGTAATGTTCCCTGTTTTCGTGGGATAAATTTTTTCATATGTTTCTCGCCCGTCTTCTCCACGATGCACAAGAACAATCTTTTTATCCAAGACCTTTGTCCCCAAGGGTGCATAGAGAAACGTATAGGGTTGGTCCTCATGTATTTGTTGGTGTAATTGATGAGCCATTTCTCTCTGCCGATTCACGTTATATTCCTGTCGAATCCTGACGATCAAATCATCAGCATTGGGATTGTTATAGCCCACAAAATTTAATTGTTGCGGCCCAGCCTCGCTCGAATGCCACAATTGAAATAAATCAGGATCGACCCCCATGCTCCAGCCCAACACAACCGCATCAAATTGTGCCGTATTGACAAAATCCTTGAGAAACACGGCCCATTCAAAGACCTGGGTATTACATTTCACCCCAATCTTTTTCCATGCATTTTGCGCAATGGTCATAATGTTTTTTCGAATTGGATTCCCATTGTTGGTAATGAGATTAAATTCAAAAATTCTCCCATCCTTTTCCAGCCACCCATCGGCATTGGTTTTCCAGCCTAATTTCATTAATAACGCCTTTGCCCCTTCTGGGTCATAGGGCAAAGGGGTCACGTTCGGATCATACCATTGGGTATTCTTGGGATACGGCCCTGTAATGCGTTCGCCTTCGCCATACAGCAGATATTTAATGAACTCCCCAACATTGATCGCCATACTCAAGGCTCTTCTCACTTCGGGGTCAGCGAACAAGGGAAGACGATTGTTATAGCCAATATAGGTATACCCAAATCCCAAACTTGAAAAATTTTGATATTGGGAATCCTTTTTATAGCGAGCCACCTGATGCGGTTGCGCACTATAGTCATCCACCGCCCCCGCATGGAACTCCACTTCTTGTGTAAAGAGATCCGGAATGATTCGCATAAAGAAATCGTGATATTCGGCTGGCCCTTCCCAGTACTTTTCGAATCGTGCCAAATGAATATACTCATCACTTTGCCATTCGATAAACCGGTAACTTCCACTGCCGACCGGATGACGATTAAACTGGCTATCCCGCATTCCAAACGCCTTACGCGCGGCATCCGACAATTTGCGCTCCTCCATTTCTTCTTGCATGGCTTCATCATTGAGCAAATGCTCAGGCAAAATCCCCATCATCCAGGCATTTATCGCCGGGGAAAATAATCGCTTATAGACTACTTGCACACGGTGCGAATCTAAAATTTTCACAAATTTGATGGGTTCAAAATCGGAAGTGCGGGGGGAGAGATTTTTCGGGTTCATAATCGCTTCGTACGTAAACTTCACATCGTTGGCATCAAATTCATGCCCATCATGGAACTGGACCTCTTTTCGTAAATGAAAATCGATGATGGGATTGTGCTCGGCCACAGGGAAGAAGTCTGACAATTGAGCGAACACCTGGGTTTTAACTTCTGCTTTCAACCCATCAGGAACTTTTATAAACTGCTCATAAGGAAAATTTTCGAGATAACGACTTCCTAGCACCGACATGAGATGTTTGAAAAAGTCTTGATCTACCTGGTGCAAAGAAAAGGCCACGCGTTCCGGCATATTGAAGGTAATCTCAACTTCGCCTCGTTTGGGTTTTCCATCTTCACCCTTCTCTTGAATGGGAATCTTTTGAGTCACACTTGTGGATACCAAGACTTCGATGGCTTTGACATTTTCGGATAATGCAGAAAATGAATCTTCTTTTAGAGCGGATCGAATTCGGTTGACCAGCCGGGCTCCCGTGACTTCAGAACCGTCAGGGAATCGGTTGGAGGGACTGACGAATAAATAGGCTTTTTCGGATATGACCCAGTCCGTTGCTAACCGTCCACGAAGGTTCAGATCTTCATCTAAATCCAACAAACCTTCAAACACATGTCCGACAATATTCGAGCTGGCGGAATCAGCATTTAATATCGGATTGAGAACCTTGGCATCAGCAATTGACCCTTCGATGTAGTTGACCAGGCGCTTGGGATTTCCCGTTGCCTGTTTTTCGTAGGTGGGCACCCAGAAATACGATTGGAGCAGGAAGACTATCAGCAGAAGAGGCGCGAGGAGAAGCCAACGTTTGAGGCTCATAGGGAAGGGACCATCACCCAAAAAGGTTCAGTATTCGGACAACCGGAAAAAGAATGTTCAAGACGGAACGGTCATTCGGTCGGACCTGAACTCGTTCCTAACTTGCCTGCTGTTCAGCATGATACGAACTCCGCACAAGCGGTCCAGATTCTACATGCCGGAAACCCATAGACAGGCCTTGTCGTTTGAAGTCCTGAAATTCTTCCGGTGTGTAATATTGTATCACTGAATGATGCTGTTTGGTCGGTTGCAGATATTGACCGATGGACACCATATCACATCCCACTCCTCGAAGATCATGCAGGACCTTCCGAACCTCTTGCGAGGTTTCCCCCATCCCCACCATTAAGCCGGATTTGGTTCGGGCCCCACGTTGTTTCGCCCAACGAAGGACCTGTAAAGAGCGATCATATTTCCCTTGGGGTCGGATGGAAGCAAAAAGACGTGGAACCGTTTCAATATTGTGATTGAAAATATCCGGACCAGCCATCAATACAGTATCCACACTGTCCTCTTGTCCCTGAAAATCAGGAACCAGCACTTCCACCTTACATGTCGGTAAGACACGACGAATTGCTCGAATGGTTTCCGAGAAGATGAGCGCCCCGCCATCTGCCAACTCATCACGGTTCACGGAGGTAATCACGGCATGTCGTAACCCAAGGGCTTTCACCGCAGAAGCCACCCGCTCAGGTTCTTCGGTATCAAGTGTGTCCGGCCTTCCAGTTGTGACAGAACAATAGTGACATCGACGGGTACAAATGTCCCCAAGAATGAGAAATGTTGCCGTTTGATTATTCCAACATTCCCACATGTTCGGACAACGTGCTTCTTCGCAAATGGTATGCAACCCTTGTGTTTCAAGAATCTCCCGAATTTTTTTAAATCGAGTACCCTGCTGCAAATTCACTTTGAACCAACTGGGTAAACGTTGGCGTCCAGAGGGAAGAACCTCAGTGGTAGACCGGACTTTCACCTGTTCGATGGGAATAAGAGACATAGGATCAACTTTGGAACCAGAACCTCTGTCATTATGCCCCACATGAAGAGGCACCTCAAGCCTGAAGTGGGGTCACTGCGACGAACCTCGCGCTGCCCGCCAAAGGTCATGTGCCCCTCATACCTTCCGACTTGACAAATGCCAAGAGCCGACGTCGAGTGAATCGTTAGTTTTCAATCCACATCTCTGAGGGAATCACTCTCCCCTTTCAAATATTTTCTAATCAAAATGAGACCTAGATCACGGAAATATTAACACCACCCATGCCACAATCGCGTGAACCTACGGGTGTTTCGACTCCAGGGACAAAGCAGAACTGCCCGACACCTAGGCGTCCTGCGCATCGTCAACTGATGTAAAGTGATGACACATCATGGAAGATGTCCACATCCAAAACACAATCCTTATCGTTGACGACGATCTAGGGCTCACCACACTCATTCAACGGCTCTTGCGTCGGAAAGGGTTTCATACCGTCACGGCACAGACGGGCTCCCAGGCACTTGCTTGGCTGGCTCAACACCATGCCGAACTCATGTTGCTTGACCTTCGCCTGCCGGACATGAACGGAGAAGAACTTATCCAGGCCTTGAAAAAACGTGACCGCGCCCTCCCCTTCATCGTCGTGACTGGGCAAGGGGATGAGCAATTAGCCGTCAAAATGATCAAGTGTGGCGCGCGTGATTATGTGACCAAGGACGCCGGAGCCTTGGAGTTGTTGCCATCCGTCATCACACAGACGCTCCAGCAACTCGAACAAGAACAACGCTTAGGAGCTGCAGAACAAGCGCTGGCGGAAGAACAGGAACGCCTGAGTATTACGCTCAACGCGATTGCCGATGGCGTGATCTCCACCGATGTGTTTGGGAACATTCGTACGATCAATCCCGTGGCTGCCGCGCTAACGGGGTATACCGAGCAAGATGCGTTAGGACAACCGGTCGAACAGGTCGTGAGGATGTCCAGCACTACTCATCACGAAGAAGAACATCCCCTGATGCGAGCGTTACACCAACGACAGACGATTAAACCACTCGACAACCTGCAACTGCATGCACGCGACGGGACGGAATATACGATCGCCTGTAGCGCGTCGCTTCTCCGCCGTCAAGACAGAAAGCTCCTAGGTGCCGTGTTTGTTTTTCAAGATATGACGGAACGATCGCGAATTACCCAGGAATTACAGAAAGCCGGGAAATTGGAATCGCTGGGATTACTAGCTGGAGGCATCGCGCACGACTTCAATAATCTCTTAATGTCGATCTTGGGGAATATCTCAATGGCAAAACGGGGGATCCCCAGCTCGCAACGCCCATTCCTCCAACTGTGTGAAGCGGAAAAGGCCTCGGTGTTAGCCAAAGGCCTCACCCAACAATTATTGACCTTTGCTAAGGGAGGGTTCCCTCTTAAAAAACCGACCCCACTTCGGCCACTCCTGGAGAGCGCCATGCAATTGACGTTCCGGGGAGGTGCCATTCGTCTGGAATTGCATTGTTCAGAAAATGTATGGGCCATTCATGGTGATGACGGGCAACTCAGCCAGGCATTCCACAACCTGATGATCAACGCCAAACAAGCCATGCCCAAAGGCGGGAAGCTTTGCATCCGAGCCGAAAACCAACCAACACCGAGCACCCGAAAATCGAAAAGAAAAGTCTACCCAACCGTTCGCATCACCATTCAAGATACTGGCGTGGGCATCACCCCTGAGCACCTGCCCCGTATCTTTGATCCCTACTTCACCACCAAAGTGAATGGCACGGGAATCGGGCTGGCCACCACCTATTCAATCATCAAGAACCATGGGGGAAAGATCTCCGTGGACTCCACGCCAGGCAAGGGAACGACGATCGTGTTGACCATCCCCGCCTCCCCAGCATCGACCAGGATGCCACGAATAGCAGACGACAATACCAGCTCAGGACAGGGAAAGATTTTGGTCATGGATGATGAAGAAGCTATTCGGTCTCTGCTCCAGGAAATGCTGACCTATCTCGGCTATGAAGTTGAAGTGGTAACAAAGGGGCAGGAAGCGCTCAAGCAATACACCGACGCGCAAGAAATCGGACAACCATTTTCCGCCGTCATCCTTGACCTCACCATTCCCGGCGGCATGGGCGGCAAAGACACCATAAAGAAGCTCCGCAAAATAAATCCGAATGTCAAAGCCATCGTCTGCAGTGGCTACTCCCATGATCCCGTGTTGGCCAACTATCAAGCCCACGGCTTTCAAGCAATGGTGGCCAAGCCTTTTCAGGTAACCGAATTGGGCGACCGCCTCCACCTTCTGTTAGAGCCTACCCAATACGCAAACTGATGAATCAATCTTAGATCTCGACTTTTACTTCAGTCCCCTCAATTACCACCGGATAGGTCGCTACGCAGGCTGAAGGATTATTCACAGACACGCCCGTCTTGACGTTATATTCCCAGGCATGCCAGGGACAAGTGACGACTTCTCCCTCAAGTTCACCCTCGCCCAACGGCCCTCCGCGATGAATGCAGGTGTTATCAATCGCGTAAAATGTTCCGTCTATATTAAAGAGGGCGACCTCCTTACCCTTCGCATCGGCAACGATGCCATTACCCGGCGCTACCTCGTCTGTGCTGGCAATCTTAATCAATTCCGGCATACCGTCCTCCTGCAAAACGTGTTCTGAAACATTTCACTATATAATTACTTCTGCTCACTCATGGGATTCTTTAGTTTATTGAGCATCTTACTCAATGACGACCCAGATTTCTCACCGGACTCCCCCTCGATACGTTGCCGCAGCGCAGCGGCCACATCCAAGAACGCTTTAGTTTGAGGGGAAGCGGGGTCGGCCACCACAATCGGCTTGCCCGCATCACCACCTTCACGAATCGCCGGATCGAGTGGGATACGGCCTAGAAAGGGAATCTCATACTTTTCAGCTGCACGCTCCCCACCGGCAAAGGAAAAGATCTCAGTCCGCTCTCCACAATGTCCACACACAAAAAAGCTCATATTCTCGATAATACCCAACAACGGCACATTCACCTTCTGAAACATCATAATGCCCTTGCGCACATCATGGAGTGCCACCTCTTGCGGGGTAGTCACAGTAATGGCTCCGGTCAACGACACGACTTGTGAAATACTCAATTGCGCATCGCCCGTACCTGGAGGCAAATCAATCAAGAGATAATCCAACTCCCCCCACAACACATCCCGAAAAAATTGCTGGATGGCCGTGTGCACCATAGGACCACGCCACACGACAGCGGTATCCTCCGGTACAAAAAAAGCCATGGAAATAATCTTCACGCCATGAGCCTCAGCAGGCTTCAGTTTATCGCCTTCTTTTTCCGGAGGATCAATAACTCCCATCATCAGCGGAATATTGGGCCCATAGATATCGGCATCCATGAGGCCAACCGTCGCCCCGCTTTGCGCCAATGCCACCGCCAAATTCGTGGCTACCGTGGACTTTCCGACACCGCCCTTCCCACTACTAATCGCAATAATATGTTTCACACCCGGAACTAGAGCATCATTGGATGGAGTCGCTCCTTGAGCCGCTTGCTGAGTACCTTCTTCAGCCATAATACTTATCCTTTCTGTATCCACCGCCGGCCTGCCAAGCAGGCCGAACTATCAATTTTGAATGGAATGTGGGAAGACTCACTGACAAGTACCTGACAGAGGAGACGATTATCCTGTCCTCCTCACCGAGGCACAAATTCTAAGACTCATTGGCACTTGCTTGAAAGACTCTAACCCGTCGGAAAGCAAGGAGGCAAATATAGAAGTACTTCCCACTGCACACCAAATTTATTCGGGGGGCAGTCAATGTGCTCTCTATTTGCTTCATGTTTCAAGTAATATTGCCTGACCTACGGGATCCGGCCTTCGGCGTGGCTGAGAAGCGCAGCCGACTCCGGATAAACGGCAAGGACTGTCTGAGC
>JAYWMS010000097.1:0-2548 GCA_035873215.1 Nitrospirota bacterium
GCCCAATTGCGGAGACTGTACAGAGTCACAAGTAAAGGGTGATGAGGACGCGGCAATGAGTAGGACAAAAACTTTTCCACGCATTACGCATGAGCCCATACTCATCAGGTAGGTTAGACCTATAACATGACTCTCTTAATTGGTTCGTTAACGATTGGCCTGATTCTCTCCTTCCTTGCGTTGGGCGTGTTTATCAGTTTTCGAATTTTCAACTTTCCAGACATCACGGCGGATGGTTCCTTTCCGCTTGGTGCGGCTATCGCCGCCACACTGTTGGTGATGGGCATTAACCCAATACTTGCCACATTCGCGGGATTCTGTGGAGGCCTCCTAGCCGGCACCTTGACCGGCATTCTTCACACCAGGTTCAACATACATGGATTATTGGCAGGCATCCTCGTCATGACAGCCTTGTATTCCGTCAATCTTCATGTGATGGGAAAAAGCAATGTCCCGCTCCTCAGTGAAACGACTCTCGCCACGTACGCTGAACAGCTCGGCGACACGGTGTGGGGTTCGGCACAAGACCTCAACATTGTCGGATGGGAAGTCAGCGTGCGGGACGCCTCCACTCTCCTGTGTACCTTTGGGTTTATTGTAATCATGGGATTCGTCATCCATGCATTCTTTCGCACGAATATTGGCACGGCTATGCGTGCCACCGGAGACAATCCTCAAATGATACGCGCCTTGGGTGTGAACGTGGGCACCATGATCACGCTTGGGCTGGCGCTTTCGAATGGACTCATTGCGCTCTCCGGTGCCCTACTCGCCCAGTTTCAAGGATTTGCCGACGTGCAAATGGGCATAGGTATGATCGTGTTAGGCCTGGCCAGTGTCATCATTGGAGAAGCCTTGGTAGGCACACAAAATGTAGGATTGACCATTGTCGGCGCCGTCATGGGATCGGTTCTGTTTCGACTGTTGGTGGCCATAGCCTTACGATGGGGACTCAACCCAAACGACTTGAAATTGATCACTGCAATTTTTGTGTTCCTGGCACTCGTGCTTCCAAGTTTGTTGAAAAAATTACGATCGAATAAAACCCGTGCTATCCATGCTTGAAGTCAACACAATTTGCAAAACGTTTAATCCAGGAACTCCTAATGAGGTCCGGTCCTTACAGTCCGTCAACTTAGCCATCGATGAAGGCTCATTTGTCGTCGTCATTGGCACGAACGGGTCGGGCAAAACCACATTGCTTAACGCCGTGGCAGGAACCTTTCTCCTGGACTCCGGGTCTATTCACTTGGCCGGCACTAACATGACGAACTGGCCTGAGCATCGCCGCGCGTCTTTTATTGGGCGTGTATTTCAAAATCCCTTTAGCGGAACCGCACCCTCCATGACGATTGCTGAAAACTTGGCCTTGGCGACTAAACGTGGCCAACCTCGCCGATTATCCTGGGCATTGCCCAGAACAATGCAGGGCGATTTTCGTGATCGGATTCGTACCTTGAATATGGGATTGGAAGACCGGCTCAATAACCCAATCGGCAGTTTATCCGGTGGCCAACGTCAGGCCCTCACCTTACTGATGGCTACGTGGCTGAAACCAAAGCTTCTACTACTCGACGAACATACCGCGGCCTTGGATCCCAAAAGCGCGGATCAGGTCATCCGCATGAGCGACGACATCATTTCTCATGATCAGCTCACCACTTTGATGGTCACACATTCAATGCAACAAGCCACCAACCTTGGCGATCGACTGATCATGATGCATCGAGGCCGCATCATTCATGATTTTCAAGGGGCGGAGAAAAGTCGCCTCAGGGTCAACGATTTATTGGATCACTTCGAAGAGGTTCGCCGAAGCGATCTATTAGATGAGAGCGCCGCCGAGCTGCTACGCGCGGTCTATATCTAGCAGGATGTTGAAAAAGCATGTCCTGAGCCTTGCCGAAGGGTCCGCCAGCGGCATTCTCGGCCCTTTGTCGTGGAAAAAGTGTCTTGGCAGCCTTGGGATTAGGCGGGCGATAAAAGCTGGCTTTTTTGAACACCCTGCTTCGTTTTTGGTGTTTTGGTAATCTGTCTACACCTTCTCTGGATCTTGATAATTACGTTACCGGCACTAAGATATAGTCCAGGCTGCACGGAATACAATGGAATCAGGAACAACACTCAGATTGAAAAATCATTTATCTGAACTGGAGCATCTCTATCAGGCTCTCGTTCAGTTCGGGCAAAGGCATGACATTTCCTCAACAGTCATGGATGAGATGAATCTGGCCCTGGAAGAAATTTTCACCAATATTATTTCCTATGCGTTTTCGAATGAAGCTGAACATACCATTATCCTTCGCCTTTCCATAGACGATGACCAGCTGCTGGCGGAAGTTGAGGATGATGGCAAACCCTTTAATCCCCTTAATGCACAAGACCCTGACATTGGCTTGTCGCTGGAAGATCGTCCTATCGGAGGGTTAGGCATACTTCTCGCAAAAAACATGGTGAACCACATCGACTACACACACTGCGACGGAAAAAATTTGGTCCGCTTGAGAAAATTCATTAGGGACTGAGAATTCACTAATATTGTGTTTGC
>JAYWMS010000100.1:0-2075 GCA_035873215.1 Nitrospirota bacterium
GAACCAACCACCAGTACCTGAAACATCTGCATTTAAAATGTCGTATCCGGTGATGCCAACGGGGGCGGCAATACTGGTTCCAGTTCCTACCAATAAAGTAAAGACCAAACCTGTGAAAATCGTTTTACCTTTTGTGAGTAAATTTTTCATGGCAACCTCCTCCTTGTAAGTGAACGTGGTTAAGAGGAAGGGGACATCCCTCCCCAAAGCGTCTGGCGCGACACTTATCCCGCATGCCTACCAGGAAGGATGCCAGGGGGAAGGGCCTCATCAAGAGCATGACGGAACGGAGGGAAAGACCGACAACATCTTGTAACGAGTACACGGTTGATCAGGAACGAGAAGGAGACAGGCGGGCGAGGCCGAAGAAGGATGAATGATAACGATATACCCGACTGACACCGTGTACCCACAAGCATGACAAACACGGTCCCATCCCTACTATCCATCAGGCTCTACGTCATTTCCCCCATTCAGTTAAATTCCCTGACAGGGTTCATGAGTAACGAAGGCAACGCCGGTGTTCTGGTCGGAACACACCAGGATGCAGGCGGGCATACGGCTATGAGGCAGCCAGGGTCATCACTTGAGGTCCAAACCCAGGCGGCGGAATTGAAGCTGTGGGACGAACAGAAGATGGGGGAATTGTTGGAAGAGACAGTGAACCATGAAGGCGAAAGGCCGGAAGAACCCTTACGCGATGAAAGGGATTCTACGCAACCTTAGCCGATCAGGGTACCAGCGAGGTGCAGTAGCATCGGTGCAGAAAATGGCGAGTGTCCCGGAAGAGACGTTTTAATCCTTTACGGGCAAAACCTTGATTAAGTCTCTCCCCTTCTCTGGCGATAAGAAATAAACAGGGGAGAATATGACGATTTCGCAACACCAGGTACACAACAAAATAGTCCTCACACTCAAAGGTAAGTTGGTCGAGAAGGTCCGCAAAACTGTCCAGGAGGCGTTTGACCAAGCCCGAGCCAGCCATCATCGCGACTTGGTCGTGAACCTCACGGAAGTGCCCTTCATGGACAGTTCCGGGTTGGGGTTCCTGGCGCGCACCCATGATCGGCTCAAGCAGGATCAAGGGCAGCTCACCCTCGTGTGTCCGCCAGGGTATGTGTTGGATCTCCTAAAACTCTCAAACTTTCATACACTGATGGCGATTGTCGCCACCGAACAAGAAATTGAGGAAAAGGTCGCTGAGCCGTCACGGTAGTTCCTTTCCAATTTCAGTGCATTGATAACTTCTTCCCTTCCTGCTCGCTCCAATCAATTGCCTCTTGGGTTCCATCTCAGACCTCTCGGACTTGGCGGGAGGATAGTCCCGCCTGCAGAATCAATTCCAGGGTCTGCTCTACAAGAGGATTCACATCGACGCATTTGGGATCTGAGTTCATTTCGCCTTCGGGAACAGCCTCTTCCTTTGGTTTCTCAAGGTCCTCCAAAAACACCCTCTTAACTAGTCATGACCCTTCTATGAATTCGGCCATTAAGATATGGGTTCAAGGCGATTCTTAAACTGCGTGAATGGGTGTTGTTTTCGCTCTGTTCTTAATATTCTCGCATTTTCTTTTTGGAGGCATTAGACTATTCTACTTGTTCGTAAACAGTGGTGAGTCTCATCATTGGTCAGACGATGATTCAGGTGAAGGAGGGTTTCCAGATGGCAAAAACAGCAGGTGCCAAGCCGAAGAAGGGGCGTGTGGCGAATGGCGAAACGAAACGAAAAGCCCTAAAAAAGTCAATCGCGGTACCAACCAACGCGGCACCCAAAAGAGGGTTAAAAGAATCGAAAGAAACGCCTAAGACAGTGAACTTGAAGGTAGGCCAGAAAGCCCCGAAGTTTACGCTCGCAAACCAAGATGGCCAAATGGTCAGCTTGTCTGATTTCAAGGGGAAGAAAGTGATCCTGTATTTCTATCCAAAGGATGACACCCCAGGATGCACAAAAGAGTCTTGTGCCTTTCGAGACGGACTGGATGAAATTCGGGAAAACGGCGCAATCGTTGTTGGGGTGAGCCCGGATTCTGTTCCTTCACACAAAAAGTTTGCAAAAAAATTCGATCTGAACTTTC
>JAYWMS010000149.1:0-7782 GCA_035873215.1 Nitrospirota bacterium
AATGGGTGCTGACTTATTTGGGTCCTGTGCTGAAAGTACCTGCGCCGCTATGGTGATTAGCGCGGTGGCCTTTTCCGGTATGGTCGATGCGTTGTTATATCCGATCCTCATCTCTGCTGTCGGGATCCCAGTGAGCTTTCTTACCTTGATGATGATCAAGGTCAACACCGAAGATCAAGTGGGTCCAGCGCTCAAAAAGATGCTGATTATCTCCAGTGCGTTGACGGCGGTGGTGATGTTTTTCGTCACTAAGGCCATGGTTCCCGATTCCTTTCAAATCGGCGGTGAGACGTATACGGATCTGGCGGTGTATTTTTGCTTCCTCGCCGGCTTAATTGCTGGGCTCGTCGTTGGTCTGATAACTGAATATTACACCTCACATGACTACGCTCCCGTGCGAGAAGTGGCGAAATCGTGTGAAACCGGTTCAGCCACGAATATCATTTTTGGTTTAGCGCTTGGCTATCAGAGTGCCGTGGGTCCCTATCTCGCGATTGGCTTGGCCATCTATATCCCGTGGATGCTGGCGGGCATGTACGGTGTGGCGATTGCCTCTCTGGGAATGCTGGGAACCTTGGTGATTGCGCTGACCATCGATGTATACGGCCCGATTTCTGATAACGCCGGTGGCATTGCAGAGATGGCCGGCATGTCTGAGCACGTGCGAAAACGAACGGACGTGCTGGATGCAGCAGGAAACACCACCGCGGCCATCGGTAAAGGCTTCGCCATCGGCGCAGCAATCCTCACCTCGTTGGCCCTGCTCGCGGCCTTTCTGACACGGGCTGATTTGTTGCTCAAGGAACAACGTGGTTCCGACTATGATCTGTTGGGAAGTATTAACTTGCTCGATCCCTTGGTCTTTACCGGGCTGTTTATCGGTGCGATGTTACCGTCATATTTTTCAGCGATGACCATGAAGTCTGTGGGGACGGCGGCCTATAAAATGATTGAAGAAGTCAGACGTCAGTTTCGCACCATTCCCGGCCTCATGGAAGGGAAAGCCGAGGCAGATTCCGATCGATGTGTGGCCATTTCAACTCAAGCTGCGCTGAAGGAAATGATTGCCCCAGGCATTCTGATCATGGGGACCCCACTGCTCGTGGGCTTCCTGTTTGATATTCAAGCGCTCGCGGGTGTCCTCGCAGGTTCCTTGGTCGCCGGTGGCGTCATGGCCATCTCCTCATCCAATAGTGGTGGCGCGTGGGACAATGCCAAGAAATACATTGAAGCCGGAAATTTGGGTGGTAAAGGTACGGACATACATAAAGCCGCGGTAGTTGGTGACACTGTCGGGGATCCTCTTAAAGATACCTCCGGCCCGTCGCTGAACATCTTGATCAAACTTTCTGCTATCCTGTCACTAGTCTTCGTTCCCTTTTTCGTGCAGTACGGTGGTCTGTTGGTCCGTTAATTTTTTGAGCCGAGAAGGCCGTTACTAGCCATTCGGTCCCTTGTCCCATTTCCGGCTCGGCTCACAAGGCTTAACTATTTGGCTGGGTCCTGGCATTATTTCTAGGAGACCATCTGACATTAGCGTATTGACGGTTTTACCGAGCCTCCGCTATCCTCTACATTTACATTAAAGATTGTAAGTAAACATGTGTACGTGCTGTGCGACCCAATCGTTCACTTAGCATTGGGTGGTTCGGTTAAGGAGGTGACCATGGAAAGGCAAGAACACGGGTCAGATTCGAAGAAAGATTCCTCCGTTCACGATGATCAGGGTGTGAAGCCCAATCCGAAGGTCGTGGAGACAGGAAAAAAGCTTCAGGAGGATATAGACAATTTAATCGATGAAATCGACGAAGTTCTGGAAGAGAATGCCGCTGAATTTGTAAAAAATTATGTTCAAAAAGGGGGAGAGTAGATCTCCTCTTTTTTTCCCCTTGCGTTCCCCCACTCCTCTGGTTTCTGATCCTATCACTATTCTATTCCAGAGTACCCTTTTTCCAGTTTGACAGCTCTGAGAGCGGGCCCTATGATTTTTCTCCAAGTAGCTGCCCTACCACACCGGTGTGACGCGCTTGGAGGAAGGTAGACCATGAAGAAACAATGGGTCATGAGAGCGATCGATCGTGACTATGTGCCGTCGTTTGCGGAGACACTGTCGATTTCGCCGATTACGGCTGCTGTGTTGTTAGGACGTGGCGTCGCTGATCCCTCGCAAGCTCGCCAATGGATGTCTGCCTCCCAAGCGACATGGCATGATCCGTTTTTGCTTCCTGATATGGAACGAGCTGTTGATCGTGTGAATAAGGCTATTCAAGCGAAGGAGCGTATCTGTTTTTACGGCGATTATGATGTTGATGGAATATCCGCCACCAGTCTGCACCTTTCTTTCTTCCGTGGAGAGGGAGCTGAGGCTGAAGTCTATATTCCGGACCGTCAGAGCGAAGGATATGGATTGAATGAACAAGCTATTCGCCATCTTGCCTCGAACGGGGTCAAAGTTCTGCTGACGGCGGATTGCGGCACAACGTCTCATCATGAAGTGGAGGTCGCGAACCATCTTGGCTTGGATGTGATCGTGACCGACCATCATCAAATTCAGGAGCACTTTCCTCCGGCCCTCGCCTTTCTGAACCCACAGCGTGCCGATTCTCAATACCCATTTCAAGGGCTCTGCTCCGGAGGCATAGCCTATAAATTCGTCGAAGCCTATGCGTTGAAGTATGGGTGCCATGCAAGGCCGGTCCAAGAGTATCGCGATCTTGTGGCGTTGTCTTCCATCGCTGATGTCGTGCCGTTGCTAGATGAGAATCGTTATTTAGTGCGTGAAGGGCTTGGTCTACTCACCAATGGCACCCGTTGTGGAGTGAGGGCGCTAAAGCAGTGTTTGGGTATCACAGGTCCATGCACAGCGAGTACGGTCGGCTTTCGCCTGGCTCCTGTCATTAACGCGGCAGGGCGATTGGCTCATGCTCGTTTGGGGGTTAAACTGCTCACAACGGATTCAGATATAGAAGCTCTCCAATTGGCTAAGCAGTTGGAAGGGCTTAATCGCGAACGTCGCCAGATCGAACAAGACATGTTTCACGAAGCCGTGGCGTTGGTGCAGCATCGATCATCACCCTCAGCCATTGTTGTTGGAGTGCAGGGTTGGCATGTCGGTGTGATAGGGATTGTGGCGTCACGGTTGGTTGAGCGGTATCATAAACCAGCGGTCGTCATTGCTTTTGATTCCCAAGGTGTTGGGAAGGGTTCCTTACGCAGCATCCCGGGGATCGATGTTTGTCAGGCGCTTGCAGATTGCCGTGATTCCGTGGTGGGATTTGGCGGACATCCGGCTGCTGCCGGGGTCACGTTGCACCTGGACCAGCTGGAACGTTTTAACGAAAAATTTTGTGACGCTGTGGCATCACGGATGACCGCAGACCACTCGGTTCCGATTCTGGATGTTGATGCCCATGTCCAGTTGAGAGACGTGCATCCCCTGTTAGTACGTGAATTGGAACAGTTACATCCCTACGGTATGGGGAATCCTGAACCGACATTAATGGCTGAAGGGTTGACGGTCTTGGAAAAACGGGTTGTGGGAGATAATCATTTGAAGGTTGTTGTGCGTCAATCTCAATCGGTGCCGATCGAAGGGATTGGTTTTCGCATGGGCGAATTTGGTGACATGCTTGATCAGACCCGCCAACAGGTGGATATGGCCTTCATCCCGGAAGTATCTCGTTGGAAAGGGTATGATCGTATGCAACTCAGGATTCGAGATTTACGTATCAGTCAATCGGTGTGATCCTATATGACGATGACCCTTGTGACGGAAATCGATCAATTGGTTGAGCAGGTCCATAGCTTTCATCCGGAAGCTGATCAGGACCTCCTCCGTCGTGCCTATGCCTTTTCGGCCAAGGCCCATGAGGGGCAAATCCGCCGATCGGGTGAACCGTATTTACAGCATCCCCTTGCCGTTGCCGGCATTCTCACCTTTCTCAAGTTGGATATGACCGCCATTGTAGCCGGGCTTTTGCATGATACCGTTGAGGATACGGTTGCCACAAAAGAAGAACTGGAAAAGGAATTTGGCGACGATGTCGCGGCGTTGGTGGAAGGTGTCACGAAAATCGGTCAAATTCCGTTTAAGTCCTATGAAGAGAAACAGGCCGAGAATTTTCGGAAAATGTTGCTATCGATGGCGGATGATATCCGCGTGGTATTCATCAAGTTAGCCGATCGACTGCACAATATGAAGACCCTTGAGCATTTATCCGAAGGCAAGCAGAAACAAATAGCCCAGGAGACATTAGAGATTTATGCGCCGTTAGCGAACCGGCTGGGCATGAGCTGGATGAAGCAGGAGTTAGAGGACTATTGTTTCCGCTATTTGAAGCCGGAAGCGCATGCCATGCTCAAACTTCGTGTCGCAAAACAAGATGAAGAACGGCAGGAGTATGTTGAATCTGTCATCCAGGTGATGACGGAGGAGCTTGCCAAAGGCGGATTGGCCGGACAGGTGGATGGACGTCCAAAACATTTGTATTCCATCTATAAGAAAATCGAACGACAGTCGATTACGTTTGATGAGGTGTACGATCTTGCGGCGATCCGGATCATTACCGACACCAAAATGAATTGCTACACGATTTTAGGGGTGGTGCATTCGTTGTGGCCTCCTGTGCCGGGCCGATTTAAGGATTATATCGCCACCCCACGGACGAACTTGTACCAATCGCTCCATACATCGGTGTTGGGTCCTCAAGGCGAACATGTAGAATTTCAAATCAGAACTGAGGACATGCACCGGTTAGCCGAGTATGGCATCGCTGCCCATTGGCGTTATAAAGAGCATGGGAAGAAAGTCGCAGGGCGTGATGAAAAGGTCTTCAGCTGGCTTCGTCAATTTGTCGAGTGGCATAGGGATCTCTCAGACAATCGACAATTTATGGATTCGGTTAAGCTGGACCTCTTTCACTTGGATGTTTTCCACGATGTGGTCTTTGCATTTACCCCAAATGGAGAGGTCAAAGAATTGCCTACCGGTTCCACGCCGGTAGACTTTGCGTTTTCCATTCATACGGAGATTGGGGATCACTGTGTGGGGGCTAAAGTCAATGGTAAGATCGTTCCGCTTCGCCATCGCTTGAATAGCGGAGATACCGTTCATATTCTGACGTCCCCTTCTCAAGTGCCTCAAAAAGAATGGTTGAAATTTGTGCAGACTTCACGCGCCCGTGCCAAGATTAAGCATTGGCTCAAGGTCGATGAGCAGGAGCGGGGCTTGGAACTCGGAATGGCGTTGCTCGAGCGCGAGTGCCGACGGCATGATGTTTCTTTAGGGGAATTGCAAACGTCAGGACGATTGCTGCTGGTCGCCACGACTACGGGATATGCGTCGATGGAAGACATGGTCCGCATGATTGGGTACGGACGTCTTTCGGTAGCTCAGGTCCTCAGCAAAATCTTGCTACCGAGTTCTGATGAACCTGTTCAGGGTGTGGAGGAAATGGGTGATGGCATGGCAAGGACACAACAGCCCACGCACCCGGTGAAGGCGGTGAAAGTTTTTGGCGGGAGAGATGTGCTGATGCAACTGTCCAAATGTTGCAACCCAATCCCAGGGGATCCCATTATGGGCTATATCACCCGAGGGCGGGGTTTGACGATTCATTCGGTAGGCTGTCCGAATTTGGAAGCCGTGGATTATGAAAAAGACCGGCTGGTTGAAATGGAGTGGGATGCAAAGGTTGAGGGTACACATTCAGTCAAAGTATGCGTGTTGACGATAGATCGCCCTGGAGTCTTGGCGAATGTGTCTTCGGCCATTTCATCCTCATTGGCTAACATTAGCCGTGCGGAAATTACGACGAGAGAAGATCAAAAGGCGGTGTTGGATTTTGTGGTTGAAGTTTCTAATGCTTTGCACCTCGTGCGAACCTTGGAGGCGATTCAACGGGTTGATGGCGTTGTTGCTGCCAGGCGGGTACGCGATTGGGTCGAGCCACGTCAGGATTTATTCGGGGAGTTGAATGGTTAACCGGTTCCCCTTTTGCAACTCCAACTTCTTGGTTTGTCCATTTTTTAACTCAAGCACGTAATTAGCTGAGATCGTCGATCGATACCTGGGGCACAGATTATCCCTTCTTTCACAAATTGGAACCTCCTGTTCGATATGGACAATCGTGCCCTTCTTATCTAACCATAACATGTCGAGTTTCATCTTGGTGTTTTTCATCCAGAAGATAAGCTTCCCTGGCTCAGAGAAAGTAAAGAGCATCCCCCGATCCGGGGCCATGCTGGTCCGAAACATGAGCCCCCTGCTTCGCTTTTCCGTTGTGTCGGCAATTTCCGCAAAAATCGTTGAACCGTTGGGTGTTTGAATCAGAGCCAACCCGGGATCCAGCTTGAAGGGGGGAGCCGGGGGGGCGGTTATGCCGATGCCAGGCATGCAGGCGCATGTTAATATAATTGTTGCAACTAGCCGGCAATATCGTTGGTGGGCGATTCTGTTATAGGATTTTACCGTTTTCACGTGGTGCATAGCGGGCCGATGCTAGTTGGATGGGGTATGAGAGTCAAGCATGCTGAAATCCCCTACGGGATCATGGTACGAATGTGTTCCGGTTGAATATTTCTCTCACGTGGCCCATACATGTCCTAGACGAAATCGATATCTGTAGCTGGCGGGAATGGTCGAAAAAGCCTGCTTAATCACCCGCCCCAATCCAAGGGCGTCAAGACGCCCTTATCCGCGGGCAAGGCCACAGCCATTTTGACGAGCGGAGCCTACTCACTGTAGGTGAGCGCGAACGCCGCGAAGAGCGGCAATTCTGTGAGCCCGAAGGTCAGGCACAATGGTGAGAACGCCGCTGGCGGCTTTTTTCAACATTCCCTTATGTGGAAAATTCGCTGTGCATCTTGACGCTGTCTCACATTCCCTCTATAATCCGTGGTTTGTTGGGATCAACCGGTTGGTGGTCTTTTTAAGGGAACGTTCTTAGTTAAACCTTATTCTTGCCTTTTTTGAGGAAAAAAATGGCAGAATAGGGTTATGTCTTTATTGCATCCCCCCATATTGACTATGTATTTTGTCTGAATCCCTTAATCATGTGAATGAGTTAAGTGAAAACTGCCATAGTGATAGGATTTTGAATAAGGGCAGGTACCCGAGTGGACAAAGGGGGCAGACTGTAAATCTGCTGCCATCGGCTTCCAAGGTTCGAATCCTTGCCTGCCCACCATTCATTTTGGGGAAGGTAGGCACCACTCCTAACACTGGCACGTGCAGTCAGAGAAATCCTTTTGTTCTCCAGGCATACATAAAATGAGATGGATTCCAACAGTGGCGGGTGTAACTCAGTGGTAGAGTTCCAGCCTTCCAAGCTGGCTGTCGCGGGTTCAAATCCCGTCGCCCGCTCCATTGCCTTTTTGCCTAAGTGGTTGATTCAAGAAGAATGCTTTCGAGTATCAGAGATGCCCATGTAGCTCAGTTGGCAGAGCACGTCCTTGGTAAGGACGAGGTCACGCGTTCGATCCGCGTCGTGGGCTCCATTCTTTATCTCCAGGAAAAGGGTTGTCTGAACGGTCGAATACGAAAATTTTGAAATTTGAGCGATTCCAATTAGATTCTTATCTCGGGAGGGGGCGATGGCGAAGTCGAAATTTGAGCGGAAGAAACCGCATTTAAACGTGGGAACGATTGGGCACGTGGACCATGGGAAGACGACCTTAACCTCGGCCCTGACCAAGGTGATGAGCGAGAAGGGGATGGCCACCTTTATTTCCTATGACCAAGTGGCCAAAGCCAGTGAATCGCAGGGGCGTCGGGATCCGACC
>JAYWMS010000156.1:0-4405 GCA_035873215.1 Nitrospirota bacterium
CAATTGCTTGAAGCTCGACGGTCCATGGAAAACGTAATTAGACTGAATCCCAAAAACATTATGGCTCTCCTGGTAATTGCGGATTCGTATAAAGAAGTCAACAATTTTGAAAAAGCGTTTGCGTATGCGGAACGTGCCCGTTTGATTGATCCCAGGAATTTAACTGTCAGGGAAGAATTATTGGAATATAAAGAAGCGTACGAGAAATTCAGAAAATCAAAATAGAATAGGCGGCGAAAAAGCGAAAGAACGGGAATAAAGGGGGGAAAATGGGTCGAGGTGTGTCGGCGTGAAGCCGGAGGAAGGTCGCGAATGTAAGAATCGTACAAGGTAAGGCCTAGCCAGTCGCCTTGGCCTCGAAGGGGAAAAATGGTTGAAGTGAGGTGCCCCTAAAAAAACAGACACGAAGTTAAGAGTCACCAGCCTTCTGTTCAAATTCCTCCGGACTCTGATAGCCAAGAGTTTGATGCAAGCGTGTTCGGTTATAGAACCCTTCGATGTATTGAAAGATGTAAATTGTAAATGGTGTAAATGGGGACTGTAAATGGACTGTAAATGGGGACAGATTTATTTTTTCCAATTTAGGCCCATGATATTGACTGACTCAAGAAGATAAGGCTGTATGGAATTATCAACCGGGAAACGACGGTTCGCCTGGAGCGGCATGAGGATGTTCAGGGGGTTGCCGCGGAAATAGATGGGGAAATTTCCACAGTGGATGGTTGGACAGTATTGATGGTGCAGACGACTTGGTTGCCGCACCCGCGATATTCGAGGTTGTCAAAGCTGAGCATGCGTGCCATGGCAATGCCGCGGCCATGGCTGTCAAAGGCCCGGTTTTCATCCAGCGTTAAAAACGATTGCCAGTTGAACCCGGCGCCCTGATCGGTGACGGTGATGTCGATCGCCTGGTCACGTCGGATAAACGTGACTTCCACAAATTTATTGGAATTTTCCGGCAGTTCGAGCCGTCTTTCAATTTCAGAATCTACTTGGTCCTGCTCTTCCAACCGACTTTTTTCTTCGTAAGAGATGGCAAGGTTGCCATGCTCCACGGCATTTATAAGCAATTCGGAAAGCCCAAGAATAGCGCGTCCGGGATCAGGACAACCATTCGCCAATAATGGCCCCAGCTCTCGCGCCTCCTTTAAGGTACGGAATCGAAAAATTCCAGACTGCAAGAAACTCCACGTCCGCGCGGTTTGTTGCAACTCTTGTTGTAATTGCTGATGCGTGGCGTAATCACGTATAGCCGATTGGACAATTCCGACCAGGATTTTTTTCTGATAGGGTTTAGTGAGGTAGTAAAACGCCCCGGCCTCAATGCCTTCTAAGATTTCATTGGTCGCGTTGGCGGCTGTTTGCATGATCACGGGAATGGATTGAAACTGTGGATGCCCCTTCATTTTCTGCAAGACTTCCAACCCATTCATATTGGGCATAACCCGATCCAGCAGAACAGCTTGAAAGTTATACGTGTTCGATTCCAGAATGTCCCAGGCTTGCACACCATCAGTAGCCGTCACGACCTGATACCCTTCTGATTCCAGCATTCCCGCCAAGAGGACCAGATTCGTTTTCTTATCATCGACGGCTAGCACTACTTCTTTATCGTTTCCCATAAGATCATCATTCGGTTAGCATAGACAGAGGCATTCTTCCCCTAACCCCTTGTTATCGGCATTTCCCAAGGCAATTTTAAGCTCGATTCCGTGGTTGGGTTCGGGCATATTCTGATCCACTCTTATTTGCTGCTTCAATGGAACGGTTCCCAGGATACGACCTCTTCATTCGGCAGGTTTTGACCAAATTCTATCCGATTGATCACGACTGAGACGACAAGATCGCATGGTTTCTGGCCATGACAGGCTTGCAGGACCACGGCACATGACCCTATAATCCCTTGGTTATTATTCGAACAAGAGGGAATACCTGATGAGCACCTTGCCCTTATCGTTTCGAGTCAGAAATGCCGTCGTAGAAAGGCACCAACTGGAAGGCACCGATCCGAGTGACCGGTATTTTAATCGGACCGTGTCCATCAAACGGGTAGATCGTGGCTATTCGGCATATCTAATGTATGAAGATTTGGAAATAGACAGTCGCGTCTATCCAACTGTATCTGGCGCTATCAAAGACATAGTGGGCCAAATGCACGACCATGGCTTTACCCGGATTCGCACACGGCTAAATTTTAAAGGATTGAAATATTTGGCGGAAAAAGAAACTTGGATCGATTATCCGGATAGCTAAGAACGCCACACCGTCAGATCCTCACCTTCCAGCTTGCGATTTTCACGACACCAGAATTTCTCCATCGTTAATCAACTTTTGCCATTTCTTCGTTGACAACATCGTGCAGATAGGGTCGAAACTGTTTGATCTTGATATTCTCTCGTGTGGGATGCACCCGATTGGAGAGCAAGATAACTTCTAAGTTACGGGCCGGATCTATCCAAATGGATGTGCCCGTATAACCCAGATGCCCAAATGATTGATCGGAGAAATATTGCCCAGCCGATGACGGCACGGAGGGCGTATCCCAGCCCAATGCCCAACTCGATCCGCCGGTCGCATCTTGTCTTCCCACGCACTCGCGGATGAGCTCTGGTGAGAGCAGGGTGCTTTGTCCATGCACCCCTCGCAACCATTCTTGAGTCAAGCAGCCCACACTTTCAGCCGTTCCGAACAGTCCCGCGTGTCCGACAATCCCTCCCAGCGCATAGGCATTCTCATCCTGCACCTCTCCATGGACAACCCGTCCTCTCCAGGGGTCTTCTTCAGTCGGCGCGATAGAGTCGTCATCAAGGCCCTCGACTCTTGAGGCCTCTTCGCCCGCCAGATATGAGCAGGTCGTGACTTCCAAGGGATCATAAATACGATTCCGACAATAGGTCGCTAGGGATTCGCGTGCACCTTTTTCCACAATCAGCCCAAGGACGATAAAGCCCAGGTCGCTATAGACACTGGTCGAACCCGGAACGTATGCCAACGATTCGCTCGCAACATAGGATAGGAAGGTCTCAATCCGGGATTGCCGTTCCGTTTCATGTTCTGGTTTCCTGGCCGCTGGTGCGAGGCGTTGATAGTACGGTTTCCAAGCAGGGAATCCGGCACTATGGTTGAGCAACTGCCTGATCGTCGACGCTGAAAACGGACTGTTCTGCAGCACATCAATCCAATCTGCGATTGTGTGTTCGAATCGTAAGATTCCTGCTTGAATCAGGGAGAGGACTGCCGTTGTGGTGGCTAGCGGTTTGGTCAGTGATGCGAGATCATACACGGTGTTGACCGTCACCGGTTGATCGTAGGGAGGCCCACCCTTCACCCCAACCGCTTCATGATACAGGATCTCACTTTGGAATCGAACAAATACCACCGCCCCGGGAAAGACCCCGTGGTCGATCGCGTCATGGAGAACGGTTGAAATGCGCGAGACTCCACCCATCTACGATCCTGTTACTGGGGTAGCGGGTTACCCATGAGGCGAGTAGGAGGTTTCTTCTGGTGGGAGAGAGATTTCCTTATCATAGGGAGAAGCAGCAGGCTGTTCATTCTCTTCCAATTCTAAAATACGGTCAAAAGCCCTGATCGTCGCGCGTATACGCTCTAAGGCCACAATGCGTTGCCTTCGCAGATCCGCCAAGCTGTGATGGAGTTCGGCCAATTCCGCCCGTGCCTGCAACACCACCTGCTCGGCGCGCAACTCGCCTTCCTTCACTATTCGTTCGGCTTCTTGCTGCGCATTGTGTTTTAATTGATCCGAAAAGTTTTGGGTGGAAATCAAGGTTTTCGTCAGTGTTGCTTCGGCTTTTCTGACTTGGCCTAGCTCATCTTCTCGCGCCAACAGCTTCTCACGCAACGACCCATTCTCTTTGACCAGCCCCTCGACGGTGCTTGCCAGCAGGTCAAGGAACTCATTGACCTGTAGCGTATCATACCCGCGCCACTGTTTTGGAAAAACCTTGTGTTGAATATCCAGCGGTGTGATTCGCATAGGCACTCCTTATCATATTCCCCCTGTCAATGCATGCGCATGGCCACATCTCGAATCGTCGCCACGACCGCGTACTGCATGAACATAATGATGAGTATGGCCACGATGGGGGACACATCAAATCCACCTAAAACCCCTATTCGTCGTCTGATTATGGAGAGGAACGGATCCGTGGCCCTTGTCAGAAACTGTACGATCGGATTCCATGGATCAGGATTGACCCACGAAATCAGGACACGAATGATAATCAGCCACATGAACAGGAACAGGATTGTATCCAAGACATAGGCTAATCCATTCAAAATATTTCCTGCAACAAACATAGGCTCCTCGATGTTAGGCTTTCCAGGTCTCTTTGTCGTTCCTCAGTGAGCGTTCATTGTTTAGGGCATTCGTTCACCAAATATT
>JAYWMS010000253.1:0-3275 GCA_035873215.1 Nitrospirota bacterium
TCTTCCGATCTAAGGGTCGGTACAGTGCTTGTTATACACATCCGACAAATAGGCCCATGCGGCTTGGCTATACAGAAACTGCTCCTGGGCAGCATGAGGCTGTTCCGTGAGAAGCTTCAACGTTTTGGTGATCAACCCCGACCCAAGGGGGCAGAGTTCCCCGGCCCTCATTCCATTATGGAGGTCAATGATAAACTCCATAAATTTTGGATCCCCCCTTAAGGAACGAATCGCTGGTTTTTCCGGGTCGGCATGGACAAAATGGTTTTCCAAATGCACGACGTGCTTTGGTATTGTATACTTCATTTCCCCATAGTGATCGGGATGGCCTCCAATGAATGCGATGGCAAACCGGTACTCAGGAAAGGCATGGATGAGTTGCTGTACCCATCCAGACACGCCCCCGCTGACATAGGGATAGGTTCCTTCTAACAACAAGGCAATATCGACTTCTGTCTTGGATGGAACGTTCATTCAGGGTCCTTTCCCATGCCAATATTCCACAACCGGTTGAAGGAAAGGCATATCTGAAAGGATCTTTTTTTCAGAAAACAATCCCCGCAAACCCGAATAATCCCCTTGATGAAAGGCCAATTCAGCCAGGTAGGGAACCGCCCGGCTTCTAGGAATTCCCGATTCCAGGGCCTTATCGAATAGAACGTACGCCTGCTCCAAATCCTGGAGGCGAAGATGGATCTGGCCGAGCAGGGCCCACATTCCAGCATCCTGATCGTGAATCCTCACGACAAAGGCGGCATAGTGTTTTGCTTGGTCCAGGACATGGGTCAGCAGGTCTCCCTGTACAAGATCCGCGTACACCAGTTCCCAATAGGCATACGCTAACTGCCGAGCATGTTCAGCCTGAGTTTCGGGGTCACTCGCCCCATTGTACAACTCAGTTTCCTGGTTGATCCGAGCACTAATCGCCTTTTCTTTCTTATCCAGGATCCCAAATGCCACGAGGCGAATTTCCTCGATCTCGTCCTGAAGCGCACCTCTGATGAACGAGTTGACCCGAGGGGATGCAAGAGCCTGAAGCTTTCCCAACGAATTAAGGCGGGCTGTTGTTGGCATGGTTTGGGTGGCGAGATTGCTTTGGGGGTCTCCGCTTCCATATTTGAGATCATGGTCTTGCGTACCAGTTGCAAAGCGACGCTCTCCAAGCTGACGGACCACCGTTTTTTCAGAATCTTTGGATGTAAAGAATGCCAATAAGACGAGCGTGAGCACTCCCACTGCGCCGAACATCGGGATAAATATGGCAAGCGCAATTAAAAATCCCACCGTGCCCCAGGTGGCCTCTTGATAGCGTGTAGAAAGGCTCCTTGCCCCCAACCAGCCAATGGCAACACTGAGAATAATGTGGCACCCAATCAGGTTTATCCATTCCCCTGAATATGCGTTGTTTAACAGAAAGACCGGAACGACTAGGGCTTCAACCAATACGATTAAGCACAGGAATAGATTCGTGATCATGGTGGCTCCAAGAAAGCAGATCTGACATCAAGGACTGGGCATCAACTACAGCCATACTCCGGATCGTGACTCCCATCCCGGCTTCTTGATACCCCATCCCAAATCGTTCCTTTAGTAATTCCTGCATACGTGCAAGATACCCTTCTACCGCTTCATCATCGGAAAATGGCAACAAGACGCACAACGCCCGCCCTGCGGACCGATGAACATCCCAAACCAGGTCAAGACCCCGTGTTTTCCCCAAAAAATATTGGACAAAATCATCCTGGGTTGGCCCATCACTAAATGTGAACATCACTATTCGGCTTTGCATGTCGAATGCATTTTGAAGCCTGACCATTCGAGGTAATTCCTGTGCAAAGAGCAGAGGGCAATCCGGAAATTGGCTAAGGACCGACTGTGCCAGGAATGCGGCCTGTGTTCCATCAGCAAAATAGCTCAAAAAGACATTGAGCATATACAGGCTCTCTTCATGCAAGTTAAGGAACCGCATCCGTTCAACGGCAAGCCATCCCACAACTTTTCCATCACTGGCTCTGGCAGGTGCAACAATCAAGTACTTGGTTCCGGTCATGGGTTCGCCATCATTCATCATGACATGGGAGAATTCTCCAGAGAACATGGCATGGCGCACTAGGGGATCCTCTTCTAAAAGTTCACCAGGATTGCCGACCGACGCCAAAGGGGGATTGCTGATCGTCCCAACACCAGCCGGAAGGAATGCCGCTACTTCAAATTCAAAGTATTGGGTAAGAAGAGTCAAAAAATGTCCTGCAGCTTGCAGAGGAATCTCCTCGGACGTTTCGGTAAGCATCCCTCTAAGACGGTTCAAGGCAACCCGCAATGTTAACGGGCGGCTTGAAAGACTTTTTTCTAAATGGTGATGGGACATTCCCAACAAATGATACGCGTGGGTCGTTTCTTGAAATCGCCGGGCCAAATAGGCCAACCGCTCTTCCATCCCCTTCAATTGCAGATTCCACCTGCTCCCGAATTCACCACAAATGACAATACCCAGCATTGCTTCAATGACGTACACTTTTGAGAAGGCCTTTTCACCAAGGCTCCCAAACTGGGATTCTGCATAGAGGCCACCAATAAAAATTCCTGATGAAACCAGTCCGGCCCAGATCCCATACCTAAGCGCAACGAGAAGGGGGGCGACCCAAATCCATGGGAACACGGACTTGGTTAAGTAGGGGTCATTGGGTTCGATCCAGTGCCCAAGCACCAGCATCAGCAGGCTGAAGCCACACACTTCAACCCACTGCCATTTCCCAGGCGGCAAAGTCCGAAGGTGAAGGGGTAGCCGCATTACAGGAACTGGACCTCGGCAAGAAGGTTTTTAATCAACTTTTGTGCAACCGCACTCACCGCCTCACGACTCCATCCGGATTGCCCGCCTACCGCACTCCAGACGACGGAGTTGGCTTTCAGATCAATCAACCGGAAACTCACACCAACCGCTGGTTCTCCATCAATGCCGACTTTGTACCGCCATTCATGGACAGTCCCCGTTAACGCATACCGAACCTGTCGCCTCTTGGCCCATTGTAAGGCCTCCTCCAGAAGCTGTTCATCTGAGGAAAACGGAGAAGTTTTTTGCAATAGTTTCCCCGGATAGCGATAGAGATGAGTGATCCCGCGACTATACAAGAGCGCTTCGGTGATCGCCTCAGCCCGCCGGCCGGCTTGAGGGGTCTCGGTGTGGTTGACGATGGGAAGCAGGACTAAGTTCTCTTTCTGGTCAAACACCTGTCTTGGGGCAGTATCCATCACCGCACAGCCACTGATGGCCA
>JAYWMS010000256.1:0-3704 GCA_035873215.1 Nitrospirota bacterium
CTGACATAAGGCGTGTTGCCCAGCTGACATTCCGGGACACCAATCGTGTGGTCGCTCAAATTGAAACTGAAAAACCAACAACGTCCAACCCTGTTTCTCACTAATCATTGAATTAACGAATCCATGCACAAAAATCGCCAGTTCACCAATCACAAGAGATCTGCACGACAACGTCCCGCGTTTCTAGTGTTTATCTCGTTTATCCTGTGTTTTCTGTATCTAGTCATCCCAACTACGTGGGGGCAGGTCGAGAAGGTGTCGGAGCTGCAATTCCCTGCCTTACCCGAGGTAAAAATACCGGAACCGACGCGCATCGTCCTGGAGAACGGTCTGGTTGTGTTGCTCATGGAAGACCATGAATTACCGCTGGTGAGCCTGACGGCTCGAATTCGAACCGGTTCGCGGCTGGAGCCAGCCGAGAAAACCGGTTTAGCGGGGTTAACCGGAATCGTCATGCGGAGTGGCGGCACTCAAAGCAAGAACGGCGATGCGTTGGATGATTATTTAGAAGGCAAAGCCGCATCGATTGAAACTGGGATTGGTCAAACGGTTGGAACGGCATCCATGAGCAGTCTTATCGAAGATTTTGAAGACGTCTTAACAGTCTTTGGAGACGTGGTGCGACGCCCTGCTTTTGATCCAGAAAAATTGGCTATCGCGAAAAACCAAATTATGGCCGGCATTGCCCGTCAAAATGACAACCCGAGCGGCATTGCTTCACGAGAATTTACCAAGCTCATTTACGGCAAGGAATCCCCATACAGCCGGAATGAAACGTATAAAACCATTCAGAATATATCTCGCGATGATCTGCTCAAGTGGCACAAACAATATTTTCATCCCAACAGAACTATCCTGGGAATTGTTGGAGATGTTCACACGCCAGATGCCATTGCACTCATCAAGAAGGTGTTTGGCGATTGGCCGAAAGGACCGGAGATTGCTGATCCTGAAGTATTCTATCAACCCACTACTGTAAAGGGTGTGTATTTCGTTGAAAAAAACGATATGACGCAGGCCAAGATTAATATCGGGCATATGGGTCTCATCCGAAAGCATCCGGATTACTATTCGGTGGTCATCATGAACCAAATTCTGTCTGGATCATTTGGAGCACGTATGTTTTCCAACATTCGATCAAAAAAGGGTTTGGCATATGATGTTTACGGAGGTGTAGGCTTTGGATGGGACTATCCTGCTCCGGCGAGTTTTTCCATGTCTACAAAAACAGAGACCACAGGTCCGGGCATCGACGCCTTGCTTGAAGAAACTGACAAAATCATGAAAACCGAACCTCCAACAGCGGAAGAAGTTCAAAATGCAAAAGCCAGCCTACTCAATTCCTTTGTGTTTTCGGTCGATTCCCCTGGAAAAGTGCTTGGGAAATTTTTGACGTACGAGTATTATAGCTATCCATCTGATTGGCTGATTCGATTCCAGGAAGGGATTGCGAAAGTCACGACGGAACAAGTTCAACAAGCTGCGCGCAGACATATCAAACCGGAACAATTCGTGATTTTGGTCGTCGGGCCGCAAGCAGGTACAGCCAACGCTCTAGACCGCTATGAGACTGTTCACAAACTCGACATTTCCATTCCTGCGCCATAATTTCCTTTTTCATGACTCAGGTCGAATCTAATGGCTTCCCATCTTTTCAATAAAAAGCGTATTTCACCCCAATACCTATTTGCCAGCATTCTGCTGATTCTTGCCCTCAACACCTTTGGATGCACGAGCAATCCGTACACGGATCGATCTCAGTTTTTGGTCGTTTCCGAATCTCAGGAAATCGAGATGGGCGATCAGGCTTATACACAAGTTCTTGAAGACCCCAAAGTTACGATTTCAAAAAACCGAGTGGAAATTGATCCGGTCAAACGAGTCGCCGAACGAATCATTGCGGCCGCCAAGCAGTCCAAGTACGCGGAACGAGCCAAGCAATTTCATTGGGAAGTCAACGTGATCAAAGATGATAAAACCAAGAATGCCTGGGCTCTTCCCGGTGGGAAAATTGCGGTATACACGGGCATATTTCCAGAAGCCAAGAATGAATCCGGCCTCGCGGCTATAATGGGACACGAAGTGGTGCATGCGCTGGCCCGACATGGCGCAGAGCGAATGAGCACGCATACGGTTGCCAACGTAGGACTCCAAGTCGTCTCCATTGCCTTGGGAATGGGCCCGGTCGGTAGTCAACTGGCCATGCAAGCACTTGGAGTTGGTGTTCTCCTTCCATTTAGTCGAAGTCATGAGTCTGAAGCGGATTACATCGGCCTATTACTTGCTGCGCAAGCAGGGTATGATCCGCGTGAATCAGTTCGTCTTTGGGAGCGCATGGCACGAGCATCGAAGGGAGCGCCTCCTGAATTTCTTTCGACCCATCCCTCGAATGAGACACGCATTCAGGACTTACAACAATGGATGCCTGAAGCGTTGGCTATTTATAACCGTGTGTCCAAAGCTCCTTCTTCCAACCTTCCACCCATTTCCTCGCCACCAGCAAAACCACCCGCACCGACAAAATAGATTCCCTAATCCTCGCTCGTGACCGTCCTCTCCCCTAACGAGTTGAGTTGACTGGACTCTCGATTCCTTAACATTTGAGTTTGGGACAGACCCTCGTTATGCTTTTGGCAATGAATCAACACCCCATGGATACCACGCGATATAGCGTCATGGCTGCCCTGATGTTGACCCTCACCACATGCAGCGGAGGCAGTGAGCCCGTGGTGGAAATAGCCCTGCATCCGAAAAAATCGGAGATTCTTTATATTGCCACCAATCAATATATTTACAAGACACGGGATGAAGGGAAGTCTTGGGAGAATATCTCTCGTGGTGTCACTCATTCTCGAGTGATCTCACTGGTTGTCGACCCCTTGTTGTCTGCCAATGTGTATGCCGGCACCAAAGGTGATGCCGTTCTGAAAAGTTACAACGGCGGGCAAAACTGGATTGCTAAACGCCAAGGCCTGGATGATGTCACGATTACATCAGTCGTGCACCAACTCGTCTTTGTACCGGGGTCAAGTCACCATTTGTTTGCCGCCACGTCGATGGGTGTATTCGAATCTGAAAATGCCGGCGAGACGTGGATAAAAAGGATGGAGGGCATGATTGAGGTCTTGATGGTCGTCACCATCGATATTGATCCCAATCAACCCCAAACGCTGTATGCCGGTACGACCGGTGGCGTGTATCGATCCCTTGACGGTGCAAAGACCTGGACCAAGGTCAATAATGGACTCATTGATCCGGCCATTCTTAAATCGTCCAGGGCTCTCAGCGTGGTAAGGGTAAAGATTGACCCTCTTCGATCAAGTACGGTGTATTGCGCCACATTGAAAGGACTGTATAAGACGACCAATGGCGGACAAGCGTGGACGCGCATCGGAGAATTGTTGCCGGATCAAATGCTGAGCGATTTGGTTTTGGACCCAGTGACGCCGGATACGCTGTACGTTTCGAGTCGGGAAGGCATTCATAAAAGTCCCGATGGAGGGCAGACCTGGGCTGCCATGAATGTAGGACTCACAAACCTGAATATTCGAGCCATGGTCATTAACCCGCAAACCCCGCAGTTATTGTACGTGGGAACTAATCTGGCCGGGCTGTTTCGAACGCGAAATGGAGGAAAAACATGGAAGGCTGTTCCCTTAGTGACGTCCTTGGCGTCAAATGGCCCTACATGAGAGTTGCGTCTC
>JAYWMS010000287.1:0-3708 GCA_035873215.1 Nitrospirota bacterium
TTTTCCTTCCATACAGACATCGTAGGCTGCGGCTGGTCCCAATCCTGTTCGGCCCGGATCTACTTCGCAGATAACGCTATCCTGTTTAAACTCTCCCGGCTGGGCGCCAGGTTTTGACCAGGAGGTTCTGACCAGGGGAAAAGAACATGCGAGGAGGAGACTCATACAGACCATCATCGTAACTGAGAGGAGTTTCATCGGTCGGTCCTTTTCAAGATTCCAGGTCTTGAAGACCTTGTTTGAGAATGATTGGTGAGGCGCTGGCTGTCATTGTACCCGAGCAACGGGGGTAATGCGATCTACCCCATACATATAGGGTTGCAAGGCTTTTGGAATTAATACGGACCCGTCTGCTTGTTGATAATTTTCGAGAATGGCTACCACAGCTCGACCCAGTGCGACACCCGAGCCGTTGAGCGTATGCACGTACTCCGGTTTCCCACCTTTTGGTCGATAGCGAATGCTGGCCCGCCTGGCTTGAAACGCTTCAAAGTTACTACAGGAAGATATTTCGCGATACGCCTCCTGTGAAGGAAGCCAGACTTCGATATCATACGTCTTCGCAGCCGAGAATCCCATATCGCCCGTACATAGCGTCACGACACGGTAGGGGAGTTCCAGCGATTGCAGGATGGATTCGGCTGATGTGGTGATTTGTTCCAACTCTTTGTACGAATCCTCGGGCTTGGTAAAGACCACAAGTTCGACCTTATGAAATTGATGGACGCGAATAAGCCCGCGCGTATCTTTACCCGCTGCTCCGGCCTCTCGACGGAAACAGGGTGTGTGTGCGACATGTTTAATGGGGAGCATGGTCTCCGGGAGAATTTCGTCACGATACATATTGGTGACGGGAACTTCTGCCGTAGGAATCAAAAAGTAATCATCATCGCGCAGTTGAAAGAGGTCGCTCTCAAACTTCGGGAGCTGTCCCGTGCCGGTCATGGTTTCGCGATTCACCAGATAGGGTGGAAGCACTTCGGTATAGCCATGGGCTTGAATGTGGGCATCAAGCATGAAAGTGGCCAGCGCCCGTTCCATCTGAGCACCGAGTCCGAGGGCAATGGAAAACCGTGCGCCCGCAATTTTACTGGCCCGCTCAAAATCCAGAATGCCCAACGATTCACCAAGCTCCCAGTGTGGTTTGGGGGTGAAATCAAAGGTCCGAGGTGTTCCCCATGCACGGATTTCAACATTGTCATTCGCATCAATTCCGTCCGGCACTGATGCATGGGGGACATTGGGAATGCGTAACGCCAAATTTTCTAGCTGGGCCTCAATGTCGCGAAGTTGCTCTTCTTGAATTTTGATGTTGTCGCCAATCGCCCGCATTGACACCATTGCCTCATCCGCCGGTTTTTTGTTGCGTTTGAGTTGCGCGACCTCCTCCGAACCTTTTTTCAACTGATGGCGTAAGGCCTCCACTTGGGCAATGAGGTCACGGCGGGATTGGAGCAGTTTTTCCAAGTCATCCCAATCGACATCGTTCCCTCTTGGGCCGAGCTGTGCTTTAATCGTGTGGAGGTGGTCTTTGAGGCTACGGAGATCGTACATGAAATTCTCTCAAGTCTTTGAAAACACGATTGAAATTTAGCACTTGTCATCTGGTGCGTCAACGAAACGCCATCAGGAAAATGGCTTGCATAGAGACTTTCCTTTCGAATAGGCTAGGCCGATGTCGTATGTTTTTCCCTATGAGAATGTGTTTGTCGTCGGCGTGGGACTCCTCATTTTAGCCTTGTTGGTGGTGCGCGTGGTTCTTCGTAAACGTCAGTTTGCTCAAGAGCAGTCAGCGGAAATAGCTTCCAAATCCTCTGATCAGTCTGATCACAAGCCATTGGTTTGATCTTCGTTTAGCTGAACCACTATAATTCGCCTCTTTTGGGGAGGTCAGGTCTATATGAATCTTGTAGCGAGTTTGCAACGATCAGATGGACGTCGTCGTGATGAAATTCGGCCGGTCAAGGTGACGCAGTCCTTCACGAAATACGCGGACGGGTCGGTCTTAATGGAAATGGGGGAGACGAAGGTCATCTGCACCGCGTCGGTAGAAGAGAAGGTCCCCCCGTTTTTACGGGATAAAGGACAAGGGTGGGTGACGGCAGAATATGCGATGTTGCCTCGGGCCACGCATGAACGGACAGCGCGGGAGGCCACGCGGGGAAAACAGGGTGGACGTACGTTGGAAATTCAGCGACTGGTTGGTCGGGCGTTGCGCGCCGTCACGGAGTTGTCTGAGATGGGCGAGCGGACTATTTGGATTGATTGTGACGTGATTCAAGCGGACGGAGGGACCCGAACTGCTTCGATTACAGGAGCGTTTATCGCGCTAGCCGATGCCTTTTTGAAACTGAAAGAAAATGGAAAGCTCAAAAAGATTCCGCTCAACGACTATTTAGCGGCGATTAGCGTGGGGACCCTTGGAGGAGAGTCGATGGTCGATTTGTGTTATGAAGAAGATTCCAGAGCAGCGGTCGATATGAATCTGGTCATGACGGGGCAAGGGCGTCTAGTCGAAGTGCAAGGCACCGCGGAGCGCGGCTCATTTGGGAAGGATGACCTGGATGAATTTTTGTCTTTGGGGTGGGAAGGCATTCAACGGCTAATAAAAATCCAGAAAGAATATGTCACTCTCTCAGCCATTGGGTGAATGAAGGGATGAGCGTGGAATTAGTATTGGCCACGGCCAACCAGCATAAGCGACAGGAGTTAGTCTCGTTATTAGCCGAGTTGGATGTGACCATTCGAACCATGGATGAATTCGAAGGCATTCCCCCGATCGTCGAGGATGGCGACACTTGTCGAGCGAATGCGGAAAAGAAGGCCCGAATCGTGTCGCAACATACGGGCAAACTTGCGCTTGCTGACGATACCGGTTTGGAAGTGGATGCGTTGGGCGGTCGTCCAGGAGTCTATGCGGCTCGATATGCCGGTGAGCATGCGACGTATGCCGACAATTGCCAAAAAATGTTAAATGAGTTGGAGGGTGTCCCAACTAGCCAACGCACGGCCCGGTTTCTTACCGTGGCGGCCATCGCGGAACCCTCGTCTCCCGTGGAATCGGTTGAAGGCGTGTTAGAAGGAACGATAGCTGAGACGGCGGCGGGTACCGAAGGTTTTGGGTATGATCCGATCTTCGTCGTTCCTGAGTTGGGGAAGACCTTAGCCGAATTACCACTTGAACAAAAAAATCAAATCAGTCATCGTGGAAAAGCCTTGGCAAAAGCCAAAGAAGTATTAAAACGCAAACTCACTACATCTCAGAATGTCGGGGCGTAGCGCAGCCCGGTAGCGCGCCTGCTTTGGGAGCAGGATGTCGGAGGTTCAAATCCTCTCGCCCCGACCAATACTTTCAAGCACTTACGTTCCCTCCCTCACTTCCTCCATCTTCTCGTTTACGGTTTTAGTCACGGTTGGAATTTCATTTTCAGTGTTATTGTTTGCCATGGTAGTCTGAGCCGCTGGTTTGTCCGCTCCTTTCCCGAAGCTCGCGACTCCCTCTACCGCTGCCCTCAAATGGGTTGGACTCAGGTGGACATATCGCTTGACCAAGCCCGTCGTCTTGTGTCGCAACAAAGCCGCAATGGTGCTTTCCGTTTGGTTATTCATGGCCAGGCGAGATGCGAACGTATGCCGCAAGGTGTGCCAAGTGACGCCCTTCAGTTGGGCTTTGGTCACGGCAGGCAGAAACACTCGACCATAAAAGTT
>JAYWMS010000315.1:0-2154 GCA_035873215.1 Nitrospirota bacterium
TTTCAGGCCTTGATGCTGGCCTGCTCGGCCAAACTCCTTCATGAAGGCCCACTCGCTGCCCACCGGCACTACAGACTACCGACCATTCCCCCCCCTTAGTCCACTTCGAAAGTACCGTCTCCCAGCTGGAAATGTTTGTTACTCATTCTCATGACCATCCCCTGATGACTTAGAATGAAGGTAGTGCTCTTCATTGTAAAATGTGGCACGGAAACATGCGCCCTATCTTTTGTTTCGGGTGCTTGCTATACTGGATTTACTTTATCGCGTTGGACCTGGTGATGAGGTAGAAAAAAACAAGGTCCCTAACCGATATTGTTTTGTCAGAAGAGTTCATCCGGAAGTTAGCCCCTAACCGCATCAGTTTCGCGTCAACGGACCTCACCTTCCCCATCTGTGTTCTCTCTCAAACAAGACAGTGTCATATTTTTCAAAGGAGGAACCTCATGGGTTCTAAAATTTATGTAGGTGGATTACCGTTTGCCGCGACTGACTCTCAGGTAGAGACGTTATTCAGCGCCCATGGCACCGTAGAGTCCGCACGCGTGATCACGGACAAGTTTACCGGACAATCTCGCGGGTTTGGTTTTGTGGAAATGTCCACCCCGAGTGAAGCAGAGGCGGCGATTACGGCCTTGAACTCCACAGAGATGGACGGCCGCACCTTAACCGTGAACGAAGCCAAACCAATGGCCCCTCGCTCTGGTGGCGGTGGCGGATTTGGCGGCGGCGGCGATAGAGGAGGCCGGGGAAGCCGCTTTTAATCGTCACTAAGTAATCTCTTTATAAGCGGAGCGGCTGGTTTGAAAAGCTGGCCTCTCCGCTTTTCTTTTGAAAGGCAAACCCATCATATGCTCCCCTCAGCCTCACCCCAATATGCCACACGTGATTTAGACATCGGAAAGACCATGTTGTTCAGCCTGATTGCGGCCGGCGCAGTTGTCGGGGTCCCGACCTTTGCCTATTTTTATGACTATCACCTGATCGATTGGATCATGTTCGGAATTCTCTACATCGTAACGGGATTGGGGATCACGGTCGGGTATCATCGACTGATCACTCACCGCAGCTTCACCTGTCCCAAGTGGATCAAGGCCGCGTTCCTGATCGCCGGCGGGTGGGCCATTGAAAATTCGGCCCTACGGTGGGGAGCAGACCACATTCGCCATCATGCGAAGTGCGATCAAGAAACCGACCCCTACAATGCCAAGCGAGGATTTTGGTTTAGCCATTGTGGATGGATCTTTTTAAAAGACCCGCACCGCGACAGCCGATTTGCCTCAAAACTCAAACAAGACCCATTGATAGTCTGGCAGGATCGGTATTACCTCCCGATTATGGTAACGGGGCTCGCACTTCCGTTCCTGGTGGGACTCATCGCCAATGGGTGGATAGGAGGTTTAGGCTGTCTTCTGTTGGCGGGGCTTGGAAGAGTGTTCTTCGTGTTGAATTCCACCTTTTGTATCAATTCCGTGTGCCACATGTGGGGCAGTCAACCGTATGGCAATTCAGATTCCAGCCGGAATAGTTGGTGGGCGTCGCTTCTCACATTTGGTGAAGGATATCATAACTATCACCACATGTATCCGAGCGATTACCGAAACGGCGTGAAATGGTACAACATCGATCCCTCAAAATGGCTCATCTATTGCCTGTCCCTGGTAGGACTCACCTCGTCCTTACGCCGAGCCTCAAGAATCTGAGTTGCTAGTCAAATCACCCAGCAAACGGTTCCGGAAATTCGAGAGGTTGTTCATGAACGTACCTCCAAGGTGCCGACGCCAAAAACCTGTTGCATGACTGTCTCGGAGGTTTGACTTATTGAGACGAGATGAGTGGTTAGCCAGGTAGGGCATTCGCGCACAGGTGCGCGCCGCACTCTATATGGCGACGCGCGTCGCCACCCGGTTTAATCCGGTCATTCGTACGTTCTTTCAGCGGTTGTGGGGGGCGGGCATACCAAAAAAAGTGGCGTGAACCGCGTGTATGCGAAAGCTGCTGACTATCCTGAATGCCATGATCAAAGCGGACACGTCCTGGCGGGGAAACGTTGCGCAAACGGCTTGATATTCACACAGTTGCTGACCCCACTTCTTGCCCGTGCATGAGGGTGCCACCTGGGTAGGCGGGAGTACTTGCTGAAAAGAATATGGG
>JAYWMS010000330.1:0-6272 GCA_035873215.1 Nitrospirota bacterium
CGAAACAAACAGGATTGTAGCTTTCGGCACGGACACCGGTGAGTTATAGCCGTGCATCTCTGCGCAACCAGCGTGTAACGCTGCCATCAATGCCAGCAGTGCCACCCTGATGAAGTGGACCTTCACTCTGTTTGTCCTAATCACTTGGTAGGCCATGCTCTCGTTCGCAAATGGAAAAATGGTCTGCTTCCACCGGTTTTGATGGGTCACCACTCTTGTGCTGAAGGTACTTAATGTCAAAAAGGCCCTTGGTTCCAGTCCAGGAGGATTCCGCCCCCTTCCATTCAAACTCAATCGAATACTCCTGATTGTCTTCGAGCACAAACGATACATCTCTCAGCCCGATCGAATGATACCCTGCCTGTTTTGCGGACACCCGAAAGTACGCTCGCCGTGCCGGCATATAAATCGTTCGTGTGTTTTCTTCGCCTTTTAGATCGACTCGACCCATGAAGGTAAAGTCGCATGTGTTATCAGGCTCAAAAATCACCACACCGAGTTTTGCGGAATTTGTATTTTTACTGATCGTGACTTTAGCCCGTGGACCCGTCTGTACCGACTCATAGGGTTTAAACGCTCCGCAACCTACCAGTAGCCACGCCAGAACCACCAGGATGAACAATCGAGTCATCAGATACCTCACACGTTGAAGGCAGGGACGATCGGTCAGAATTTGTCGGGGATAGGTATTTCGGGATTGTCTTTAAATGCCGATTTGATCTTTAATTTCTTGTCGAAGGCGATCGCGTTCTTGTTGCATCCAACTTTCCAGTTTGGGGTACAAATGGGCCAGGTCATTGGTAAATGGACCAATCATCACATCAAACCGTTCAAGAAACATTCCCTCCTCATTGGCCATTTCTAATTTTTGATCACCAATCGCCTTCGTGAGGATTCGATTCAACCGCATCTGTTGCCCGGGTGTCCCGCCGGTGAGTTGCAGCACTTGCCCCTTCAACACCTCGAGTTCTTCCTCTATGGCAATCTTCACACGAATACCTTGCGGGGTCGCCCATTCCGGACGCTGCACAGAATAATCGAACGAAAAGGCGGGTTCTTTGGGTTCTCGATAGGGACCCATCACATTTAACACGGTATAGGGCTGACCGCTCATAACGGGCTCAACTTTTCACCGACGTTCGTGTTTTGATGATCTTTGGAACCTGATTGGATTTGAATCAATTGCACGTTCCCCATTCCTTCCGTCTCCCCTGTCCATTGTTGCAAGCCACCTCTTAGGTGATGGACGGTCGTAAACCCTCGCCGACTCAAGAAATCACAGGCCAGCTGACTTCGATCGCCAGCGGCGCAATATACTACCAGTGTTTCCGTTTTCTTCGAAATTTCAACATCACACCGGTTTTCCAATTCCTCCAGAGGGATGGATTTGGCCATTGGCAGGTGTTTCACGGCATATTCTTTGGTGCTCCGCACATCGAGGACATAGACCGCGTCTTTTGATTTTGATGTACCATCCAACAATTGTGCCAATGCCTCAGGGGTGATATCACGGTACAAACGTCCGGATCGAATGAGGTGCGCTGCCACCGTCTTTCCCGCGGCGAGTTGGGCGAGTTGAATTCTGATGATCTCAAGAGTGTTTTGCGATTCTCCGGAAATCTCTCGCAGTCGGCCATCACGGTAATATTCGTTCCGTGTTAGACGCTCTACTTCTTTGCGTACCGACGAAGCACGGCGCAGTGCGAGTACGGCAATTCCGAAACTGATGAGCAGGGCTACCCAACCCCAGATATCCATGGCGGACAATCCTACTTAAGCATGCCATTGGTCAATAATGGATTGACCTCTACCTTCATGGCCCTTCCGCGCACATAACAGACCATCTCAATCGGATTACCGACAATTCGGACCCACTCGCTGATATGGATGGTTTGTACAAGGTGACCAAGGAGAATACAGGCGGGAATGATTATTGGTCGGGGCGAGAGGATTTGAACCTCCGACCCCCGCGTCCCGAACGCGGTGCGCTACCGAACTGCGCTACGCCCCGATTTTTTTCATTTCAACATCAAACACATGGTTCATAGGGAAGGCCGTGTGCTTCAGCCACAGCTTGATAGGTGACCCTACCTTCCCGGACATTCACTCCCTTTGCGAACCCCGGATCTGAATATAGTGCTTGGTCAATGCCGGATTCAAGTAGCCGGACTATAAAAGGAAGTGTGGCATGGGTCAAGGCGTAGGTCGACGTATACGGCACGATTCCCGGAATATTTGTGACGGCATAGTGAAGGACCCCATCAACTTTGTACACCGGATCCGAGTGGGTGGTGGGATGGGTGGTTTCAACACACCCGCCTTGATCCACGGCCACATCCACAATCACCGAGCCAGGTTCCATCTGGCCGACCAGGTTACGTGATACCAGAAAGGGCGTCCGAGCGCCTCTGACCATGGCCGCCCCGATCAGCACATCGGCCTGTGGTACCATTTGATCGATACACGATTGGGTCGATGACAGCGTCACGACTCTGCCACGATACAGTTCATCCAGACGGCTCAATTGTGCAGTATCCACGCTCAATACGGTAACCCGTGCCCCCATGCCTACGGCAATTTGCACGGCTGCCGCTCCCACGCCTCCAGCGCCCAGCACCACGACGTGAGCTGGGCGGACTCCCGTTATCCCTCCGAGTAGCAGGCCCTTTCCACCTTGCGGCTTCTCCAAAAAATGGGCGGCGATCTGTACGGACATACGGCCGGCAATTTGACTCATGGGTGTCAACATGGGCAATGCGCCACTTGCCGTCTCCGTCGTTTCATAGGCAATCGCGGTAATCCCTGCGGCCATGAGCGCTTTCGTCAAATCTTTCGACGCTGCTAAATGCAAATAGGTAAACAGTGTGTGGTGTGGCTTAAAGAACGAACATTCGGAGAGGAGCGGTTCCTTTACTTTTAGGATCAACTCGGCGTGGTCAAACACTTCTTCTTTGACTGCAGCGATCTTCGCCCCAAGGTTTTGATAGACTGTATCCGGAAAGCCACTCCCCTCCCCGGCCGTACTCTCAATCCAGACCTCATGACCATGATGAATCAGCTCGGCTACACCGTCTGGACTCAAGGCTATTCTAAACTCATGGTCCTTTATCTCTTTGGGAATCCCAATGTTCATTTCCAGATCTCCTTGAGAAAGAAGGCGAAGGGTAGCTGTGCCATTTGCATGTGGATCACGGATGAGGGACTGTTTCAACACTCATACTAGAATTATCCCAAATCCCTCTGACTAAGACCACCTAACGAGCATGGCGTTATTCACCAGACCTGGACACCAGAAACAGGCGTCAGGTAATATTCCAAGTCATCATTTACTGGAGTCCGGGAGAGACTATTCTTGAGTGAGCTGAAACATCATATTTTTGTCTGCCTGAATCAGCGCCCGAAGGGTGACCCTAGGGGCTGTTGTGCAGACAATGGTTCGGTAGAACTCCATGCGTTTTTCAAGAAGGAAGTTCAGCGACTAGGACTAAAAGGCGTCGTCAGAGCCAACAAGGCCGGATGTTTGGATCAGTGCGAGTATGGCCCCAGTGTCGTCATTTACCCGGAAGGCGTGTGGTACTGGGTTGGGTCTGAAGCTGATGTGACTGAAATTATGGAGCGGCACATTCTCAAAGGAGAACTCGTTGAACGATTACTCATGCCGGGCCATCACGTACCCCTTCTACAATTAGATACCCGAGCCACTCCGATACCATCATAATGTCGACAAGACCGAACAGCACGAACCATATCCCTTCACTTTCATTATTTGACACTTAACACCAAGCCGGTCATTCATAGAGGACACTGTGTCAACACACGAAGACAAATGGAAAGCAAATCAAGACAAAGTGGCATTCTTGAAACAGTTTCCCGGACTGGTGACTTCGTGGGAAGAGACCGTCGGCCAATCGGTGACAACCGTGACACCTCTGCGCAATCAACCGGGCACTGCGGTTCTGACATTTTCCAACGACCGATTTGCTGTAGTTGCACCGCTTGCCCCTGAGCCCAGAGCCCTATCCGAAGGTATCCCGGCGATTCGATCGCACCTCGAGTCTATCCATCCCGAAGCCTATGCCCACTATGAGGACCTGGCTGCCAAAGATCGCGAGGCCACACGACAAGCTCGCCTCAATAACATTATTGGGGCCATTCACAACAATCTGGAACAGATTCCGGAATTAAAAGATCGTCTTCGATCTCTCGTGAAAGATTGGAATTCATAACATGCGTCGTCCCGAGAATATGCTCGACATGTTTTCCGGCGGTTTATTTGAAGGAGTGAAACCTATGATGTTAACGCGGGACCACTTGGTCCGAAATCCTGATCGCTGCACTCACAATGCGGTATGTATTCCCGTTTGCCCGACTGGGGCGTGGTTGTCGACGCCACCCTATAAATTTGATGAGTCCCGCTGCTTGGAAACCTGCCGGGTTTGCTTGGATTCCTGCCCCTCTCAGGCTATCTATGCTGTTTTTCGCAAAGGGGAAAAACTCATTAGCCCAAAAACTGAATAATCGGCGATCGAACGCCTAAACATTCTTCTCTCGCACTAGAGTCCTCAATTTCGACAGGGGTATTCCAAAAGGCCTTCAAAGAAGCTACTGGTCTAGAGATACAAAAGTAGGTTAAGGATTGAGAACCACGAGGATTCCGTGGGCATGCCTGCCGAAGATTGGGGTAGGCACAGTCGACTTTCCCACCCTTCTAAATAGTCTTACCCAATCGCTTTTCTAAAATGTCCCCAATACGCCGTCCCCACGGACCCGGAGCCCCCAGTGGCAATCGTGGTCATGAGGATACGGTACACTTCAAAGCGAGAAATCTTTACCCGTTGCTCCGGATCTAAAATATTCTCGCATGTGGAAAGCAGATGGAGCGTTCGCAAGGCGATGAGGATGGGCCACATGCACGCCAACCGTAAACGCAGTTCCCAACGAGGAATCGACAACGTATAAAACCAGCCTTGATCTAAATGCGACAAGGCGACTCCTACTAATCGTTGTAGCACCGGATTAAACTTTCCCGCGTTTTGCTTGTCCAACAGATCTTTTGGGGTCAACCCCACTTCTGCCAAAACAGCCTTCGGAATATAGCAGCGTCCATGTCGCAGGTCCTTACACAAATCTTTCAATATATTGGTCATCTGCAGGCCTTTGCCAAATCTGATGCCAATACGAATTTTTGACTCCTGATCCCAGGAGCGTCGAACCTTGGGCAAATGCGTAAACATGAGATTGGTCCAGAATTCTCCGACACAGCCAGCGACCCGGTAGGTGTAGGTGTCTAAGTCTTCCATCGTATCTAGCGCGGCCAGGTGTGATTCGGTTTCACCGGGAAACGTTTTCAGATCCATCTCCATCCCACTGATTAAGATCGGTAACACCTGACGGATTTCTTCCTGATCTTCCGGGTGAAGTTTGTTGTACACCTGAAAACACGCTTCGAGGTTTTCCAATAATCTCCGTTCGCCCATATGGGTTTGCTGCGGAGCCATCATGGCTTGGATGGCGTTAATTTCATCCCAATTCAGGTCCTCTCGTACAAACTGAAGCTTAAACTGGTGGAGGAACATCACGCGAGCACTCTGATCCACTTGACCGGTATCGGCAATCGAATCCGCCGCCCTCGCAAAGAGGTAGGCCAGACCGACTTGCCTGGCGACGATGGAAGGCAGGACCGCCATCGTTAAGTAAAAAGACCGAGAGACCTGCTTCAGGACATCCTTCAATAAATAGTCTTCGATGTCATCCGGATTCATGGTGAGTCCTCACTGCGTACTTCCAGCACGCCCTCCATTCCCTCTTCTCGATGGGTCGGAAAAAACAAAAATTGCTTGTCGCAATAGAAGAGGTACCGACCGGGAGTCGTCAGCAACAACTGGACGGTGACCGAATCCCCTGAACTTACCGACACATCATGGTGTAGACCTAACGCCTCATTCATGATGACAAAATTATGGGGAACCAAGAACGATTCATTCGTGAGCGTCAATTCCACAGGTCTGCCGGCTGCGATCACGATAGAATTAGGCGAGAACGAATAGCTGGTCAAGAGAATGGTCCCCCGTTGCACGCCATCGGCTTCAACAGGAAGTAAGATACTGTCGGCGGAAGGAATTTCTTGGGCCATGAGTGCGGACACATTTGTTCCGACACTAAGAATCACCATCATGAAAATGAGCCAACGATTCATAGGCTTATACACATTTAAAACTCTAACATCACCTTCTGATTGATAGGGGTAAGACCGTCAAGTGTAACATGATATG
>JAYWMS010000335.1:0-5316 GCA_035873215.1 Nitrospirota bacterium
GTTTCCCATCCTCCATTTCGAAGATGGTTCCACCAAGTTGGTAAGTGAGGCGGATCTTCCGGTGTTGCTTCCGGAATTAGAAGATTTTCGTCCAAGTGGGGAATTTGAGCCCCCTTTAGGTCGTGTGCGTGACTGGGTTGAAGTGACAGATCCCGAGACGAAACAGAAAGCGCTTCGTGATACCAATACCATGCCCCAATGGGCTGGCAGTTGTTGGTATTATCTTCGGTTTTGTGATCCGCGTAATGATTCCCAGCCGTGGTCAAAGGAAGCGGAGCAGCACTGGATGCCCGTGGACTTGTATGTGGGAGGTGCCGAGCACGCAGTCCTTCACCTCTTATATTCACGTTTTTGGCATAAGGTCTTGTTCGATCTCGGTCTGGTTCATACGCCGGAGCCGTTTCAAAAATTACTCAACCCTGGGATGATTTTGGGGTACAGTTATCGGTACTTTGATAACAATTTGTCCGATGAACCTGAGTACTCAGCACAATCCTATTCATCATCCGATGTTCGCTTTGACGGCGAGACGCCAGTGCATAAGAAAACCGGAGAAGAACTGAAACCCCGATGGGTGGCCGCCCAAGCCGTACGGTGGGCCGAAGATAATCGTCCCGTACATCCGTCGATTGAAGGGTTAGTTCTTGAGGAAGTCACAGAAAAAATGTCAAAAAGTCGGGGAAATGTGGTGAATCCGGATGACATCATTGAAGATTATGGGACGGATGCCCTACGGTTATATGAAATGTTTATGGGGCCGTTGGACAAAGGCGCCCCATGGTCCACGGAATCGATTCCGGGAGTGTCACGGTTTTTGCAACGAGTGTATCGTCTATTTGTGGGTGAAGCTGATGACGATGAATCGGTGGTGTCGCTCGTCGATGGGCAGGGGGCTCCTGATCAAGCCCGGCTCACGGCATTGACCATACAGGGTGTGACACAAGATATCGAGGCAATGGGGTTTAATACGGCCATCTCAAAACTGATGGTGTTTGTTCGAGACATTTCAAAAAATGCACCTTTACCACGGGCATCCGCAGAAGCCTTCTTGCTTCTGCTGGCTCCGTTTGCCCCACATATGGCTGAAGAACTGTGGCAACGAATTGGCAACACGCCAAGCATCGCCCTTCACCCTTGGCCGACCTTTGATCCTGCGCTTGTTATACGTGAACAAATGACGATTCCGCTTCAGGTCAATGGAAAGCTTCGAAGCAAAATCATCGTCTCAGCGGAAGCCACCAAGGATGAGATTTTATCGCTTGCGGATCAAGACGAAAAATTGGTGGAATGGCTGAAAGGTGCGAAGCCCCGCAAGGTCATCTATGTTGAGAAAAAGCTCGTCAACTATGTCGTCTGAGCGTCCAGTCTTGCCGCTCACCGGATCGCTGGTAGCGCGATGGGTTCAAAAGATTCTTTTGTTGACTGTTGTATGCTTAGTGGTTGGGTGTGGCTACCGGTTTGGGGTGGAAGGACCCGGTCCTCGTATTGGTGGTAGGGCTGGGCTGGATGACAATAGACCGTTGGTCCGATTGATTGTCCGTGACTTTATTAATCGGACATTTCAAAGCAATCTCGAGTTCAAATATACCAGGTTCATCAGACAAGAATTGACGGCTGTGGGAGGGGCGCAGGTGGTCGCCGAAGAAGCCCAGGCCGACTTCCTTCTCAAGGGTGAAATCGTATCAGTTGGGACACCGTCGTTAACCTTTACCGCGAGTCAAACCCGTGAAGGTCGAGTCAACGTCGTGGTTCGTGTGACGGTGGAAGATCGGAAAACCGGGAGAATTGTCTGGGGAAAAACGGCGACAGGCACAGGTGAGTTTTTTATCAATCAGGTGTCGGGAACCGGTATTGGCTCTGATGAGTTGCAGACTAATCAGGTGTTACAGGATCGGGCATTGGAACAAGCCGGTCAACGCCTGGCGGAGTCTCTTGCCGACGATTTTTGGATCGCTCGCGATCAAGGTATTTTTGACAACAAGGCCAAGCCCGCCCCCAAACCGGGTCGGGTAGTACCCACTCCAGGAATCTCGTGAACGCAGTAGACGAGAAACGAGCATTCCTTCCGTATTTGCCACTCCCTGTACTTCTGCTCCGGAGAGTATCGTGAAACCTAGCGACGTTCAGACGGCGCTTCAACGAAACGGACTGGCTCCCCTCTATCTCGTTGTCGGAGAAGAGGACTATTTGCGTGACCAAGTCATTGGCATGATTCGCGCCCATGCCCTTCAGTCCGAGAAAGGAACTGATCAGCAAACTCCGGAATCTCTGAATGATTCGACCTTTTCATGCGAAATTCTCTATGGGGATGAAACGGATGCGCAGGATGTGCTGTCTCGTGTAGAGACCCTGTCTTTTTTTTCAAACCATCAAGTAGTGATCCTCAAATGGGCTGAAAAGTTGTCTGCTCGTGAGGGGGAGGGATTGATTCCGTATTTTCAGGCTCCTAATCCGTCGTCGACCTTGGTGTTGTCGGCTTCAAAACTTGATGGGCGGTTGAAGTGGGCACAAACGGTCAAGAAATATGCCGTCGTGATTGAGAGTACGCCGTTGTATGAAAATCAGCGCTTGGGCTGGGTGCGCAATGAGGCAGCACGAGCGGGGCTTCGTTTAGATGGTGAAGCCGCCCAAATGCTCAAGGAGTGTGCGAACGACGGGTTGTACAGTGTGAGACGTGAGATGGACAAACTCGCCCTGTATGTCACGTCGGGCCACACCGTGAGTTCGCGAGATATTCAAGCGGTACAGGGCAAGGAGCCAGGGGTCTCGGTCTTTGACCTCGCGGGTGCGATTGCCAGGGGACAGCATGGTGAGGCGTTGTTGATCTTCGAAAAGAATGTCGATGCAGGAGAAGCGCCACTTCGGATACTGGGGGCGCTGGTCTGGCAGTATCGACGGTTATGGAAGGCAAGGGAGGGTCTTGCTTTGGGCTTATCAGAGTCGATGGCCGGACGTGAAGCCGGCATCCCTCCTTTTCGTCAGCAGGAATTTCTTACTGTGGCTAAACAGTTCTCGTTGTCGCATTTCCGACAAGCATTTGAATTATTTGCCAAGGTTGATATGGCGTTAAAAGGCGGGTCGGCGGGTTCACCGCGTCGCATTCTGAGCAGCCTATTGGTGTGGCTATGCCAACAATCCAAAACTACAGTAAATGTAGGTCGTTCCCAGAAAAGAGTTGAGGCAAAGTCTTCGTTTACGAAGACGTAAGGGCATTGACGGATGAGGTCAGACGGGAAATCCTGCGAGAAACTGTATTCTTGGGCATGACACCTTTTGTCGCGGCCTTATGCAAGACAGATGTGGCATCACGCAATAAAGATTTCGCCAACTCCGCGTTTTTTTGTTGAACAGCTGTCCGGACTCTTTTAACGACGGATTTCGTCGTGTGTAAAATGGCTTGATTTCGTTGACTGCGCTTTTCTGCTTGGCGAGCGCGTTTGATCGTTGATTTATGAACAACCGGCATAGAAACCCTCCAAAAGTTAGTCGATTCGGGAAACATTTACATTTATCACACCATCCACAGAATGGTCAATGGTAAAGCATGACGAACCGGAAAAACCATGTCGGGTATTGATGCGAGAACTCGGCTGATGTTGGCTTTGGATGTGCCAACAACGGATGCCGCGCAGGAGTTGCTGAATCGGGTCGGCGATCATATTCACATCATTAAGATTGGGTTGGAACTGTTTACCGCCGAAGGTCCGCGGATTGTGCAACAGGTGATGGCTACAGGGAAACAGGTGTTTCTCGATCTGAAGTTTTTAGACATCGATGAAACAGTCAAACGGGCGACAGCGAGCGTTGCCAACATGGGAGTGCAGTTTCTGACCGTGCATGCCCATGGAAAGACCTTAAAAGCTGCAGTTGACGGACGAGGGAGTCAACTTGGACTCAAGATTCTTGGAGTCACCGTTCTAACCAGCCAAGATATCCAAGACCTTCGGGAATATGGATCAACTTGGAGCGTGGAGGAAATGGTGATTGCCCGAGCGCGCCTTGCTTCGAATGTGGGCTGTGATGGTGTGGTGGCATCTGGGCGAGAATCAGCAATTATCAGACATGCTGTTGGTCCCAGTTTGTCAATCGTGACTCCTGGGGTCCGGCAAAAAAACAAAGGGGTTGACGATCACGCTCGTGCAACGACACCTGGACAAGCTATTGAAGCTGGAGCAGATTATCTAGTGGTGGGTCGACCGATTCGAGATGCGAAAGACCCGGCTGTGGCGATTGAAAGCATTCTTTCTGAAATGCAGGTTGCCTTTGAGAACCGGTCTCAGTTGAACGAGTAGGCCTCAAACAATGTGATCAACCCCGGCGCAACTCTTGTACCATCCTTAGTTCTGGGTTGCGGGCCTCCCGGTCATCTGTTAAAATTTTTTCCCTTTTCACAGTCAATTTCCTCCAGGATGGTGGGTGTAGCTCAGTTGGTTAGAGCGCCGGGTTGTGGACCCGGAGGTCGCGGGTTCAATTCCCGTCACTCACCCCAAATTTCCCTTCTTTTTCCGCTAGGTTAAGTTCTTGCTCCCTTCAGAGTGCCGGGTGGAGTGCCGACTTCACCTCTGGCTGGTTTTGACCCGGCCTCCTGCAAGGGTTTATCCAAAATGTGGGACGTGCTAGTTCCAACATTGGAGGGAACGTGAACCAAAAATCCAAGATGCTTCTTTCACAGGTTCTCAATTGGATTTTAGCTCTTGTTGGAGGGTGTGTACTTGTATATTTTTTCGTCTTTCTAAGTGGATTTCTTAGTGCATATTTTGGTGATTGGCCAGTCTTATACTTTACCTCCGTAACGAACAAGGAAGGTAAACTTTTCTTACTCTACCTAGGAAGCTTAATTACAGGAACCGTGGCGGCTATCCTTACCGCCTTCCTCACGGTCTTTATTCTTGGCTTTTTATTTCGTGATCAGGCATTTAGATTTGGGACACTTACTGGGATGTTCGGGGTGGCATTGTTATTGGTAATAGCTATTGAATTAAGTAGGGATTCCCATTCAGCCTTTTTGTATTAAGCTCCCGGCTTTCTCGTTGTAGATGTACTTACCTGGATGATCCTTATCGCTTTCAGTGGAATCGCCTCTGTTCTTGGTCATAAAACCAGGGGTAAAATTTCGAAATTCTACCAGAGATTGAAGTAATCTAACGTAGGGGAGTAGGGGGTCGGAGTCTTAATTATCTTCTTCCTTCAGAGCTTGTTTTGCCTGCACTCGTCAGGGTTCCACATTGAGGTTCAAACTCGCTCCCAGGTGGTTTTTCCGCCAACCGATCCACCTCAAGCGTTCTTGCCCGATCCGCTTCCTCCATCCAATGTGTG
>JAYWMS010000373.1:0-2049 GCA_035873215.1 Nitrospirota bacterium
TCTCATGACTAGTACTTTTCGAAGAGGAAGATGAGATACAAGATTGTATCCAATCAGATACAATCTAGTTTCTTAATTGTATCTGATTGGATACAACAAGAAATGGCAGGATTTTCTAGATCAGCCGGATTTTACGTGAGGGAATTCAAGGCATCAGGCCAAAAATTCATACTGGCGAAGCGTGTTATACAAGGTGGCCCGACCAATTTATCTGAAGAGGGGCGGCCCTTTGCTTGTTCCCTCCAGCCGCACGAAGGGCTTGAAGGATTCGGGCCCGTTCCGCCTTCTGAAGAGCAGCTTTCCCCACAGCAAATAGGTCTGGCACCTCTTGAGGCAAAGTGAGAAATCGACAGAAGTCTTTAGTGGGGAGAACCCCTCGATCCGTCGTGACCATGACTCGTTCAATCAAATTTTCTAATTCCCGAACATTGCCGGGCCACGAATGATTCATTACCCGTTCGATAGCTTGTGACTGAATGGCCAACAGCGACTTGGAATGTTGTTTGGAAAACGGCTGGAGGCAATGTTGGAAAAGCAACGGGATATCTTCCTTTCGATCCCAGAGAGCAGGAATGAAAATGGGAAGGGCGGCTCAGAGTCGATCAAGCAGGTTCAAAGGTTCGGAGTGTTCCAAATAGGATAGGTCTAGTGGGGGTATCAGGCAGGGAGGTACAGTTTTTATTGACTGTCAAAGCAATCCGTATAATAGCGGATCAGATCACTGATAGAGACAATACCGATGATCTGGTCATTTTCGGTGACGACCAAATGGCGAACGCCTCGCTCTTTCATTAAGGTTTGTGCTTCTTTGACAGATTGGTGACTGGCGATCGTAATGAGGTCACTTCGCATGATGGCCGAAACCGAGGTGGTTTCGGGATTGAGCCCTGCCGCTGCTCCCTGTCTGGCCAGTCGCTTATCGGAAATAATCCCAACATAGTCCTTGCCCTGAACGACGAACAGAGCCCCGACTTGATGATCGATCATGGCCTGTCCAGCCTCCTTCAACGTGGCCTCTACTGAAATGGTTTTGACGTTTCGTTGCATGTACTCGCTGACCTGCATCGCATTCGATTGAGCGTAAGATTCAGCTGTCATGGTGACTCTCCCTTCGCATTATTAAGAGGAATGGATGGTCATAAGGGACGAGGGATGGTAGAAACGAATAAACGGTTTTCCACGGAACCTAGCTCACGAAGTGGATAAATCCCATACCGTACGATTGATGATGACCAACAAGCGATCTCTTTCAATATCGCAAGCCAGTTTGAGATCTTCTAACGGAATGCTCAGAACTTTACCTGGATACAAATGGATGGGAACGTCTTCTTGGTCATCAGAATTCCACTCTGTATGAACGATACGGGGCTGCTCCGGAATGGCTTCGATGTTGACATAATTGGCCGTGCAGTCACGCACGATACCTTCTCGTTTATGCAGATGCAACGGCGGCTTGCGGGAGGTTTTGGTTTCGTCGATTCGTAGAGACACCGTTCTTCCCAGATACTCTTGCAAAGCACCGGCTTTTTCACGAAGGCGCTTGGATGACGTGTGTGCCATAGGTCCCGTGCCCGACCATGAAATAGTTGAAGGCTTGTTGTAAAGACCTTACGCAGGAATGAATGGGGATACAAGTGGGGATGAAAGGTGACGTGGTTCGAGCAGGATGGTTTGTATGTTGGGTATCTCAGAATGCTCATTCGGGAATGTTGAAAAAAGCCGCCAGCGGCGTTCTCGCCAGGTTGCCGTGCTCACGTACTGGGAGTACGCTCCGCGCGTCAACATGGCTGCGGCCTTGCCCGTGGAAAAGGGCGTCTTGGCGACCTTGGGTTTGGGCGGGTGACAAAGCGGACTTTTTTGACCATTCCCGTCGGCTGCTAATATCGATTTCGTCTAGGGCATTTGTGGCCCATGTGAGAGAGATATTCAACAAGCCACATTCGTATTGAGGACTATGGGACTCTCAATTGACAAAGAACATTTTGACGAAGCCGACCACGTTGAGTTCGCCGAGCGCTTACAACAGAGCCTCGATGTGCTTGGGAGAAT
>JAYWMS010000386.1:0-4425 GCA_035873215.1 Nitrospirota bacterium
TGATCTAAGGATTGAAACAATTGCCTGGCTTGGGGCGTCCAACACCACCAAAGATTAGAGGACATTTCATGTAAGCGAGAGAATTTTTTGTCGTAGATGACGTGGTTTGGTGATTGAGACACAGTCATAGATGAGGTAACCCCTGTGGAAATCGTGTCGGTATGACCCCATGCAGACTTAAGGGTGGGAAAAGAGTCAATTAGGCATGTCCGGTGGGTTGGTCGGAGGTCGCTGAAAGCTTAGCGGAAACGACGGCAAAACGTTCCCCAACAATGCGTGAGACTTGGTTCATGTGAGCCGACAATTCTTTGACCTGCTGGGGACTCAAGTCACTGCGAAATTGGGGAAAGAGGCCCCATCGTGTTTCGATTTCCTCCATCGAATTGGACGGGATCACACTCATAAGTTTAATCATCTGTTTGTCGGGCTGAGCGGACACGGTGGAAGGCTGGTCGGCATTAGTAGCAAGGGTTGGTTGGTCGAGACTTTCGACTGAGGTCTTGGTGTCCGTCGCTGGCTCTTCCTGGGGAGGAGGAGTTCCGACAAAGAGGGCGGTGATGGCCGGAATCAACGCCCGGGCGCACAAACCGGCTGAACTGATAATGGCTTGGCTGTTGTTCGCACCCACACGAGTGGCGACACGTTCCCCGATAAATTGAAAATACCCGTCCTTTTCCTTACTCTCATCAGTCGGGACAAATTTATAGCGCTCGTAGATTTGTCGACTCTCCGCAACCGCCGAGCCAATTGACAGCGTAATTTCATCATCATCAATTTGCGAAGAGGTCAGGGTCGGAGCCAACAAGGTTTTCAGACGGTCACTCACGCGGTCTTCCAGGCTATTCATAAACTCCGGTTGGACCTGAATTGGCAAATGAAACGCGGACACGCGATCGACTAAATTAAACATCACTTTGACGAATTCCAAATAAATTTCCCACTCCTGGGATTGTGACAACTTGACAGTCTGGGATTGATCGCTTCGTTTGATCAATGAGACGGATTCGCGGGCGACATCGAGCATGGTCGTCGAAAGGTCTTTGAGAATCTTGTCGTGGTCTTCCTGAATGTTCATAACTTCTGTATTCCTTTGAATGGAGACGATGAATGAACATTATACTCAAACGCCGAAGGCCCTTCCAAGTTTTGATTCCAGAGTAAATTTCTTCGATTTTTTGTCCAAGCGATAACGAAACCCGTCGTCATTGCAACCCACCAGTGCGTGTGCTATACACGACGAGGTTGTACGTTTCTGTAGACCAGCCGCCTTGTATCAACACATCCCATAGAACCCCATGGATTCGCCCCAACCCGACTCGCAAGTATACGTGCTCAAACGGCACGAGTCGGACGCCAATCGTGGTGAACTGTCCAGAGACTATGCCAGCGAACTCAATCCCCAACAATTAGCCGCAGTAGAAGTGGTGAACGGCCCGGCCCTGGTCATTGCCGGAGCGGGCAGCGGAAAGACCCGAGCGTTGGTCTATCGTGTGGCGCGATTGATCGACCTGGGCATCGACCCCAGTTCCATTCTCCTCCTCACCTTTACGCGAAAGTCCTCACAGGAAATGCTAGGGCGTGTCGGGCTGCTTATGGGGTCGCAAAGCGACCGAGTGATGGGGGGCACGTTTCACTCCGTCGCCAACTATCTGCTTCGCCGATACGGCCGGTCCATCGGCCTCGAGTCCAGTTTTACGATCATGGACCGCGGGGACTCGGAGGACCTAGTCAATTTTGTCCGTGGCCAAATCGGTCTGACCGATATGAATAAACGCTTTCCCCGAAAACGGACGATCGTGGACATGTTCAGCAAGTGCGCCAACACACTGCAAACATTAGATGATGTCGTGTTGGACGAGTATTCGCACTTTTCGCAATTTTTGAGCGAACTCACGAACCTGCATAAAGCCTATGAGGTGACGAAACGACAGCGGCAACTCGTCGATTATGACGACCTCCTCACGCGACTTCGGGAATTGCTCACCACGGATGAACAGGCGCAGCGGCAGATCTCCGAGACCTTTCGCTACATCCTGGTCGATGAGTATCAGGATACAAATCGCTTGCAATCGGAAGTCATCCGAAATCTCGCCGCCACGCATGACAATGTGATGGTGGTGGGCGATGATTCACAGTCAATCTATGCGTTTCGAGGTGCCACTTTTCGAAACATCATGGAGTTTCCCACGATATTCCCCGGGACCCAGATTTTTAAATTAGAAGAGAATTATCGGAGCACGCAGGCCGTGCTGAATTTGGCCAATGCGCTGATCGAACAAGCATCAGAAAAATATAGTAAAACGCTGTTCACGAATAAGAGTGAGGGCACCCTCCCTGTCCTGGCGCAGGCCGTCGGAGAAAACCCACAATCACGATTCATCGCCCAACGGATTCTGGAGTTACGGGAAGAAGGGGTGCCGTTGAATGAAATCGCCGTGTTATTTCGCTCCAGCTTTCATGCTTTCGATCTGGAAATTGAATTGTCGAAACGTGACATTCCCTTCATCAAGCGAGGTGGGTACAAATTCATCGAAACCGCGCATGTCAAGGATCTCTTAGCCCACTTGCGGGTCATCCACAACCCCATGGATGCCATCAGCTGGAACCGATTGCTGCAGCTGATTGAAGGGGTTGGACAGAAAAAAGCCAAGGACCTGATTGCACTCATGCAGCAAGGCGAACATCCCTACGACGTTTTACGGAACAGTACCGGGCGTGCATCCCAGGGGCTGCGGCATTTGTCACTGATGTTGGATGCCGTGTTGGAGGTAGAAGATGGCTCGCCCCCCGATCAAATCAACGTGGCGCTTGAGTACTACCTGCCAATTCTCAAGGACAATTACGATGACTATCCCAAGCGCATTCGGGACCTGGAACATCTTGTCGTGATGGCCGAGCGGTATAGAGACCTGGAAGGGTACTTGGCCGATCTGACCCTCGAGCCCCCGGACCAAAGCGTCACTGATGTGGAAGCTGAGGATCGAGATCGTGAACGACTCATTCTCTCGACCATTCATTCCGCCAAAGGGTTGGAATGGAAATGTGTCTTTGTGATTTGGTTAGTGGATGGGCGATTCCCGTCATCATATTCCTTCCTGACCGACGACGAATTGGAAGAAGAACGTCGCTTGCTGTATGTAGCCGTCACGCGGGCCAAGCAACATCTTTACCTCACGTACCCGATTAATGTGTATGATAAAGTGACAGGGTCGGTGCTCTCGAAACCGTCTCGTTTTTTTGACGACGTGTCGCCTTCACTTCTCCAGCCCATGAGCCTGGTAGAAGAAGGAGACCCGTATTACTGGAGGTAGGGAAGTTGTGCGAGTAACACAAAAAATTATCCTGGGCCTGGTGTGGTTCGGACTGGCCACCGTCTGGATGCCAATAGGAGCGCACAGTGCGGACGCCATAGCGAAGACCATCAACCCATGGCCCAATCTTATCGAACAGGCTGAGAAGCTGGGGCTGCCCACCAAGTTTTTAAAAGAAATCGATCCGAAATTTGTGACCGTCGTGTTTGAGGATCTGCGCACCTATGCTGCCGAGTATCATCCGGAAGACCATCGGATGATCCTGAATATGCGCCTGTCGTTTAATAAGGCGGGTGGGGCGCTCACGGCGTTAGATCGCATGACGCACCATGATTTGAATCTGCTCTATCATGAGTTATTGCATGCCTACCTCGACTATATTTTCCATGGACCGGGTCCTCAGGCGTTGAGTCCTGAAGCCAATCGCGTCCTGGCCTTTGCCAATGAACAACTCCGTTGCCATTTCCGCTTCGTGTATATTAACCCGGTCCGGCAGCGGCGCGCCGCGAGGGAAATGCGATTCCTCTCAAATGAAGATGCCTGGGAAGTGTTGAATGAAACATGGGCCGTCTTTGTCGGGTGGAATACGTGGACAAAACTTGAACTGCATCCAGATCGGCCGGGCTTGGGGCCCTGGACGGATCCCCTGATCGAAGATTGGGCAACACGTCTTTCGACAGCGAACAAGAGCGGAGAACTGTTGGGCTACTATGAGCCGGACGATCCTGAAGAACGGCGCGTGGCAAGAAAACGATTTATCGCCCCCTCCCATGGCATCACACCTGAAGGAGCCAAATTACTCCTGGAAGTCATTATGGAAGAACCCACCGATGTCCTAGACGAAGGCGGGTTTGTCATCAAAGACACCCAAGACACCTCCAGCGAAAAGCTCCCGTGTGAATAAAGCCAGGGCATCATCTTACCCCCGTTTTGTGAATCGAAGCTGGAAGTAAATCGTCATTCCCGTGAAGACGGGAATCCAGTCTTTATCATGTCCAATCTGGACAACCGACTTCCAAAGATGATAGCTTCATTTTTCTTACTGGAGGCAATAGCGTAAGAGAAAGAAGCAAAACTGGGATAAGGAACTTTGCGCCTGTAGCTCAGCGGATAG
>JAYWMS010000400.1:0-1842 GCA_035873215.1 Nitrospirota bacterium
TTGGAATATCTCGTGATGAATGCAGGACGAGTCGTGACTCGGACCGAGTTGATCGAGCATCTCTATCATCGAGATTTTGATTCAGACAGCAATCTGATCGATGTGTATATTTCCTTCCTCCGAAACAAGATTGATAAGCCCTATCCGGTAAAGCTTATCCATACGAAGAGAGGAGCTGGATTCATGGTCAGTGCCTCATCCTGAGTAATTGGCAAGTTTTACAAACGGTGTAAATCTTTTGTTCACAATTTTTCTCCTTCTCTGAATTAAATTCTACGTTTTCCTACATGCGTTTCGCTAATGAGCGATCAGTGCAAGCGATCGCGCGATTGCACGTGCACTAGTATCTCCTTTGGTGTTGGATTGAGGAATTTTTATATCCAATGCAATGACTGGTACGTCTGCCACAAGACCTTGTAAGCTTTTAGCAAAGACCGTGGTTTCAGATACATATAAATCTGGTGTTTGTGTCTTGTCCAGTCCAGTTGTTGAGAAAAATGTCTTCTCATCAAGGCTTTGAATGAGAAAATCTGTTCCTTCTATAAGTCCTCTCTCGGTTAGTCTTCTTTTCAAATCCTGGATAATGGGTTCTGCTTGGATAGGTGATTCCTTTCCAATCCACGTAATTCGTGCAGGTCTTCCGAATTTTGCAGCCAGGTTATAAAACAGGTCCGCTTTGTGAATGACCGCATTAGGAAATGTCTTGCCAAGGCGTTTGGCGACTTCAAAATTTAGGCAAAGGTTTTGATCCTTCACTTCCTCAAATGGAATGTCTTTGGGGTTTTCTCCTAAGAGCACACGAGCTGCCAAGGTGGCTGACACATACGCGGGTTTGTAGAACCCCAACCCTTGACAGGCCAATGCCCCGCGCTTGGTGAATTCGGGATCATTAATAATCAAGGGTAAATTGAAGTCCTCGGCTACTTTCACGATTCCTTCAAAAGCTTGAAATGCCGTATTATCTCCGGTGATCCACAAGGCTTGAATGTCTCGGGTGGCAAGAGCTTGAGCGGCTTGATACACCTCACTGGAATTGCCGATGGCGACCTCTTCGAGCGTGATCCCTGCCTCTTTGAATAGGGGCCGACTTACACTAATAACTTTTCGGGAGTTGGCTTCCGAGCTGTTATAGAGGGTGCCAACGGCCTTCACATTTGGAACCAGTTCCTTGATCAGCGCTACAGTATCCTCGACTGGCGGGAAGGAACCGACACCGGTGACATTGGGTAAATGATCGGTTGATGTCTTGCCTGCTCCGGCTGCAATGGGATCGTAGACGACGCTAAACACCACGGGGGTGGTTTTGACTAAACCGGATGCTGCTGTGAGGGCTGGAGTTGTGAGTGGGACGATCAGATCGACGTCTTGATTGAGGTATGATTGAATGATGTTGGGGATATTCACCATTTCCCCTTGGGCGTGAGCACGTTTGATAGTAATATTCTTGCCTTCGATGAATTGCAGGTCATGCAGTCCATCAATGAATCCTTGCAGACCTGATTCGACGACGGGATCAGGTCCGAAATACACCACGCCGATAGTGAAGGTCCGTCCAGGTGGCGGCGTGAGTGGCTCCGAGGATTTCGAATGTTCTGTTCCGTCCGCTGTGATGACGGTGTCTGCTTGGGCAAGCACGTTCTGAGGAATCATCCACGATTCACGCAGTCCTATCAGAGCTGGTGGGTTAAGAATCAGTTTTTCCGGTGCCATGTTGATGATGGGAATCGTACTCGGATCCGCCCCTAGCAGGACCTGTCCGGCGAGCAATCCTGCTTGTCTTCCGACTTCATGATAATTGGCACCCAAGTCAAAGAGGGCTCCTCGTTTTGTGAGCGGCGGGAT
>JAYWMS010000425.1:0-2703 GCA_035873215.1 Nitrospirota bacterium
GCATGGTTATTGAGAATGTCTAAAAATGTAACAGGTCCCCTAAGCGAAGTGTTACATTTTTGCTTTTTCAGATTCCAGGGGTTCGCTAATAATGCCTACGTGGCATTGTGTAGACGGTGACAATCGGGGAATTACTCCCTCACAAGATTCCGATATCGAATGCGATGTGGACGGTCGGCGTCTTTTCCGAGGCGCTTTTTGCGGTCGGCTTCATAGTCACTGTAGTTCCCTTCAAACCAGACGACTTGGCTGTTTCCTTCAAAGGCCAAGATATGTGTGGCGATACGATCTAAAAACCAACGGTCGTGACTGCTGACGACGGCACATCCACCAAACTGTTCAAGTCCCTCTTCGAGTGCTCGCAAGGTATTGACGTCAAGATCGTTGGTAGGCTCGTCCAGCATGATGACGTTGGCTCCTTCTCGTAACATGCGGGCAAGATGGACGCGATTGCGTTCACCTCCGGATAAGTCCTTTACCTTTTTTTGTTGATCGGACCCTCCAAAGTTAAAGCGACTCACGTAGGCTCTTGAGTTGACCTCGGCCCTGCCAAGCGTGATGGCTTCCTGGCCATCCGTGATGGCTTCCCATACATTCTTCGTGTTGTCCAACGTGCGGTTTTGGTCTACGTAGCCTAGTTTTACTGTTTCGCCCAGGGTAAAGGAGCCAGAATCTGGTTTCTCTTCTCCGGTGATAATTTTAAACAACGTGGTTTTGCCTGCTCCATTTGGGCCAATGACCCCGACAATGCCTCCTCGCGGTAAATTGAATGACAAGTTTTCGAAGAGCAGTTTATCACCAAATCCCTTGGTGAGGGTTTTGGCTTCCAGGACGATATCGCCCAGCCGTGGACCCGGAGGAATATAGAGTTCCAGATCGTTGGCGATCTTTTCATGTTCTTCGCTGACGAGTTCCTCGTAACGGACCACGCGGGCTTTCCCTTTTGCTTGCCGTCCCTTTGGTGACATCCGAATCCAGTCTAATTCCCGCTCCAATGTTTTTCGTCGTTTGGACTCGGACTTTTCTTCCTTGGCGAGCCTTTCCTGTTTTTGTCCTAGCCACGAGGTGTAATTTCCCTGGAAAGGAATGCCTTGGCCGCGATCAAGTTCTAAAATCCAACCTGCGACGTTGTCCAAGAAGTACCGGTCATGTGTGACGGCAATAACGGTCCCTTTGTATTCTTGAAGATGTTGCTCGAGCCACTGGACGGATTCGGCATCAAGATGGTTGGTCGGTTCATCCAAGAGCAAAATATCGGGTTCCTGAATCATCAAGCGGCAAAGAGCCACGCGTCGTTTTTCTCCACCGGACAACACTTCAATTTTCGTATCTGGTGGAGGGCAACGGAGTGCATCCATGGCGATTTCCAAGTGGTTCTCCAATTCCCATCCATCTGCCGCTTCGATTTTTTCCTGGAGAGTACTTTGTTTGTCCAGTAACTTTTCCATTTCATCGGGTTCCATGGGTTCGCCAAGGCGATTACTCACGGCTTCATATTCGGCTAATTGATCGATGAGCTCCTTCCGCGCTTCTTCGACCACCTCTTTGACGGTTTTGTCCGGATCCAGCTCAGGCTCTTGTTCAAGTAAGCCGACGGTGTAGCCTTTGGACATGGTGACTTCGCCAAGGTAGTCTTTGTCGATTCCGGCAATAATGCGTAGGAGGGAGCTTTTTCCTGATCCATTCAATCCGAGGACGCCGATTTTTGCGCCATAATAAAACGACAGGTAGATATCCTTCAGTACTTGTTTCTTGGGGGGATGAATGCGGCCGACGCCGATTAACGAAAAGATAATTTGTTTGTCGTTTGCGCTCATGCTGCTCCTTCTATTCCGTAGCTCTTTTTGGGTCAAGTGGTGCTTGAGGTTTAGAGCCTATTGTATAAGATTAATTTCTTGTTTCTTTGGCTTTTTGGACAATGGTGAGAAAAGCTCCTCGGACTTCTTCCGGGGATTCCAGGGCGTTGGGAAAGGCGAGTCGCGTGCTTGTAAACCGCTCTGGCGTCTTTAGCCGAATGTGAAAGCCGAGTCGATCAATGGCGGTAAGAGTGACGTGTATGGTGTCTGGTTCGCCCCATGTCTTTCCCAGGACCACCAGATCCTCTTTATGGTTGGCGTTAAAATGTTCAATTAGCCCGGATTCGGCATCAGCGAGTGGATCTACCTTGGCAGCGTTATAATCAGAGGCGGTTACCCAACCCATAGCGCCAAAACCGCCTACGTAATACACGTCGATGGTATCCATCTCAAAGAAATTGAAATCAGCAAAATCAACCCAGTAGGCAGCGTTTTTATGTCGAGCCAAATACTGCTCACGGATGCTGGCTGATTGATCCTTTGGGATTTTTCTTATCTGACCCATCACGGTAACCCGGGCCGCTCCCAAAGGATCGCTATTCTTGCCGGGTGGAGTTACCAGTAGACTGACACGTGGGTCAGCCAACAAGTTTTTGGTGTGCATGGCCATATTGCTGATGAGAAGGGTGGGGTTGCCATGGTCATCAAGCCCATAGGCTACAACTGATCCAAAAGGCCAATCGGAATGTTTTTGTGATGTGGTGCACAGCGTGGCAATCCCACTGACGTGCATTAATGTTCGTGCCCGTTCGGCATAGGTTGGTTCCGGTGGGGAATCAACCAAGTCGTTGGTCTCTTGGTCCGATCCGGATTGACTCATAGAGTGGGTCCTTATGTTTGAGTTCAG
>JAYWMS010000452.1:0-3049 GCA_035873215.1 Nitrospirota bacterium
TGAGCTTTCCACAAATATAGAGAATCACATCTTTAGGTGAGGCCCAACCATTCAATTTGCCGGTAAGCTTGACGCCGATAAGTTTAGGATGCAGCACTTCCCAAGGTAATCCCGCCATGACTTCACCAGCATCCGCGCCACCAACACCGATAGCGAGCATTCCAAGCCCACCGCCATTGGGCGTGTGTGAGTCGGTCCCGATAATCAACCCCCCCGGGAAGGCATAATTTTCGAGGACCACCTGATGAATAATTCCCGAGCCTGGTTTCCAGAACCCGATGCCATATTTTTTGGCCGCTGATGCCAGAAAGTTATAAACTTCTCGATTTTCCTGATTCGCGACCATGAGATCTTTTTCAGACCCCATCTCAGCACGAATTAAATGGTCACAATGGATCGTGCTCGGAACCGCGGCCTTCTTTTTTCCAGCCTGAATAAACTGCAGCATCGCCATTTGGGCAGTGGCATCTTGCATGGCCACGCGATCCGGTCGAAGCGCCAACATGGCTTTTCCACGATCCCACACCTGAGTTCCCAGATTATCTGCATGAGACACCAGAATTTTTTCTGCTAGTGTAAGACCACGTCCAAATTTTTTTCGAGCCGCGTCCACAGCTCCTGGCATTTTCGCGTATAATTTTTTTACAAGATCCATCGACATAACATTTTCTCCGCATCATCCCGAAGGGCGGCTGGCCAGGCTTCGGTGTATGTGTATTAAAATAGCGTGACTATTTAATTGGTGGCACTTCTCTTCGCTTTGGCGCGGCGTAATTCACCAAGTAATTAAACAATCGAATTAACCGACTACCTTGCCGTTTTTGATCAGTCCAATGGCCAATGAGCCCAATGGTTCTGGCCAAGACAAAAAATCCGTTGAGGCTATCGACTGGGAATCCGAGGTCAACCAATACGGCAGCCATCGTTCCATCGACATTCAAGATCAAGTTATCTTTTTTGGCGGCGGTAACTTGTTCAACTGCAAGTGCAAAGTCAAGATGCGGTGTGGCAATGCCCAAGCTCTTGACGTACCCGACTAATTCTTTCACTCGTTTGTCAGGATTTCGCAGACTTTTGACACGATGCCCAATTCCAGGGACGGGACCAACATTTTTCTTCATATGAACCAAGAACTCATCGACAGACAGTTTGTTGTCGATGGCATATTTAAAGTAGCGACCCGCATCCGTGACCGCACCACCAAATCGTGGACCAATCATGATCATACCGGCAGCCACGGATTGGGACAGCCCAATACCCGCACATGCACCAATAATGGTAGTCAATGCTGCGCTGACACAGGGACCGTGGTCGGCTGAAAGAATAATAATACGCCGCATAATTTCGGCTTCTTGCTTGGACACCAAACGCCCATCCCACAGCAAGCCGATTACGTGCGTAATATCATAACCTTTGTTGATGAGTTCGGAAGCCGGATAACCTTGATAATACGGTTCATCTCCTCGATCATCACTGATGGTGGACTTAATGAGAGGGGCCACCAGTATATCCCCGTCCTTCATGCCTTGCTCGACACTTCTTGGCAGCGCTGGCATTTCAGCCTCGGTCAGTTCAGGAATGGCCTTCACCTCGCCAGATTTCAACATCTCTTCATAAGTGGCTTTAATCGCAGGTCCTAACGCTCCAAAGGTATCAGGCACCGTGGCGCCAGCTTTTTTAAATGCCTCCGCCTTTGAACGTGCTGAACCCTCTCCCTGAAGCCCTTCCTTGGCACCAGCATGCCCAAACTTCATGCCCTTCGGCAGACTCTCTTGGCAAAAACCTGAAACGACGGCCAATAGCTTGATCCGTCGTTTTTTAGCGCCATACCATTCGGCGGCTTGCTCTTCTAAGTCCCCACCCATTTCACCCACGATGATCACAGCTTTGGTTTGGGGATCGTTTTCAAACATTTCCAGATAGCTGACGTAGTCCGTTCCCGGGTAGGAGTCCCCCCCAATCCCAATCGCTGTGGTGATGCCATCTGCAAACTGTGAACAAATCCAAATGATTTCGTTGGACAGCCCACCGGATTTTGTGATCACCCCGAAAGAACCAGGGCGATAGAGCTTGCAGGACACGAGGTTATCAAAGGCGCCACCGATCACTCCCAGGCGACATTCCCCAGCCGACATCACTCCGATTGAGGAAGGACCGTTAAAAGTTTTCTTCAACGTGCGGGCATGTTTACCAAGAAGCTTGGCATCTTTTTCAGGCAAGCCTTCGGTAATCATTGACACTGTTTGAATATGTGAATCATCCAACGCTTCCTTGGCACTGGCATAGCACCGGTCAGCCCCGACATACACCAAACTGGTATTGATCTCAGGATGATTCGCTGTGGCATCCACAATTGTCTTATAGATAGGAATCATCACGGTTTGATTCCCACAGATGACTTCATTTGTTTTGCCGGCATCTGGCGGATACACAAAAGCGGACACGTTCAATGGCTGTTTAATCATGTACCGAAACTCAGCCATTCGTTTGGCCGCGTTGACACCGGCCACGCCTCCTTGGATCACCACATGCGAGTCTTTCGTTGCTAGAATGCTCATCGAACTCTCCTCAGTTCATAGTCTTCAATAAAGGGCTTGTTGAATAATTGAAAAAACGAATTAATTCTTTTCATATATCATAAATCATCCTAAGAAACGCCAAGAGCAAGAAGGGATGTTCAAAAAGGTGCGTTCAGCAAGGCCACAGGCGCTTTGGCGCGCGGAGCGTGCGGGTAGTACGTAAGCACGATAAAGGGCCGAGAACGCCGCTGACGCCCTTTTTCAACATTCCCCTTTAGTCAAATACCAACGTGCACTTCTCTCGTAATTGAGTCGGGTCGATAGGCTTAACCATATAATCGGTCGCGCCTTCTTCTACGGCTTGGACCAACCCCATCACATTTTCTTGGATAGATAACGCAATAATCGGAACCGTGGGATGTAATTTTCGAAGATGTTTCAGCATCGACATCCCATCAATGCCCGACATTTCCAGATCTAAAAGAATCCCTTTGATATTTGAAGCCTTGAAGAAGCCGGTCCGTTGAAGG
>JAYWMS010000462.1:0-4139 GCA_035873215.1 Nitrospirota bacterium
ATAAACCTTGTAATACAAGTCAAAACGCTTGAGAATTAAAGACGGGTTGGCCAAAGTGAGTGTCACGGATACAACACCGGCTCAACTCACACAAAGCCTCACTCCCAAAGTACCAGGAGAGCGATTCGCGGGGAATATCAATAAAGGAGGGAAGAATGGCACAGGCTGTCCAAATGGCACAGTACTACAAGATGGTGGTATCCAATAAAACAGGACAGGGCCTCAAGATTCTTGATCATTTGCAAAAGTCCAAAGTCGATCTCCTGTCCCTGCTCGCCTTTCCGAAGAAAGGAAAAGCCCAGGTCGATTTCGTGCCGGTCGATGCGGCCAAGTTTACGGCAGCCGCGAAACAGGCCAAGTGGAAAATCAAAGGCCCAAAGACGTGTTTCATCATTGATAGCAAAGATCAAATTGGCGCGTTAGTCCCATACGCAACCAAACTCACCGAAGCCAAGATTAATATCCGCGCAATAGCGGCCGTCAATGGTGGGGCAGGACGGTGTGGTGCCATCTTGTGGGTCGATCCCCAGGATGTCAAAAAGGCCGCGGAAGCTCTCGGTGCTAAGGAATAAAAACGAAAGGATTCTGGTCTAAATCTGTTTGTATCCTCGGGTTGTAGGAAGTCCCACAAGAAAAATGGATAGCCCCTCAATTCCCCTCCTGTATCAGGGAGGGGAAAGGGGAAGTAGCACCTACAACGACCCAACTCTAACAGCACGACAACGCTCCACTCCCATGAGATTTCAAAAGATTCTGCAACTCCTCCTCATTGTCGTCATGCTCCCCGGCTGTACCATCATTGAAACCACCTACAACATCGTGTCGGGAACAATCAAAGGCACTTATAAGGTGGCCAAAGGAGTCGTCAAAGGCACGTACTATGTCGTGAAAGGTGCGTATGAACTCACCGCGGGAACAACACGACTGGTATATCACATCGGAAAATTCACTTTTGAAGTTGTTCGCGCCCCGCTCGAATGGCCACTCACCCATGACGAGATAGACACTATCGACGGTTTGCCAGTCAAAGAAGCTATCAAGCAAGGCCGTGTGAAAGCCGCCCCCTATGTGGTGAAAGGCCGACGTTATGTGCCCATGACCGTGAAAGAAGCGCAATCGTACGAAGAATCAGGGATCGCCTCATGGTATGGACAAGAAACTCGACGCCAAAAAGGGGGACACATGACCGCTAATGGGGAAGCATTTAATCCGCAAGGCCTGACCGCAGCACACAAGTACTTGCCTCTGCCGATTAACGTGAAAGTCACCAACCTGGACAATGGAAGAGAGATCATCGTGCGCGTCAACGACCGAGGGCCTTTTCCCAGCGACAACAATCCCAATTCCGGCAAACGCATCATCGACCTCAGTTACGGTGCTGCGAAACGTTTAGGCTATCACGGGAAAGGCCTGGCTCGGGTGCATGTGGAAGTGATCCCGGTGAAAGTCGAAACGTAATTCCCCCACCCCTCGACACTCACTACAGAGTACCATTCTGAATCAGTGCCATATGAGGGAATGTTGGAAAAAGCCGCCAGCGGCGTTTTCCCCCTTTTGCCGTGTTCACGTACTGAGAGTACGCTCCGCGCGCCAAAAGGGCTGCGGCCTTGCTGGACGGACTTTTTTGACCATTCCCCTCGGCTTCTGATATCGATTCTGCCTAGGGCATCTTTGGCCATGTGAGAGAAATATTCAACAGGCCCTATCAGTCATGCTATTGACCTATCATCTGTACGATGGGATTGGATAGCCTACATCTCACGATTAGGCGGAAACAAAGTACCCCCTGGTTCCCCCCAGGCTTTGCTGGAGATGGGCCAAGATCTGTGGATCGAGATCTTTAGGGTTCAGACTTTCCTTGATGGAGAGTGCTCGCTCCTTAGCCAGATCAATAATGATCAGGTCTTCCGAGTCTTGGATCGTTTCATACAACACCACCAACGGGCGCAGGCGTTCGGATTTGTTCGTTTTGACGACCAGCACCACGCTGTCATCCGACAAGCACACACATGATCCTGGAGGATAGACCGTCACCGTCGCGATGAACGCATCAATAATGTCCGGCTGGCATTGTTCCTTCATTTTTGTATACAGGTAGGTCAACGCTTGAGTGGGGGTGAGGGGATCCGCTCCGTGGCCATTATTGAGAAGAGAATCATATTCCGTGACCACCCGGACCACCCGCGGCAGGAACGCAATTTGGGGGCCCTTCAACCCCTGCGGGTATCCTGATCCGTCAAGACTTTCCCGGTGCTGGCTAATAATATCTAAGGAACCTGGGAAAATCCCGGCAACCCCTTCCACCATTTGTCGACCATAATGCGGATAGGCTTCAAGTAACTGTCTTTCCTTGTCGGACAGTGCGTCTTTTTTTTTCTTCCGCACCACCGGGGGCACACGGTGCAGGCCAATGTTATGAAACATGGCACCCTGGCCCAACGCCTGGCCGTCCTCTTGATTCAACCCCAAGGTTTCGCCCAATAGGATGGAAAGGGAACAGACATTCATGGCATGGACGGACACTTCCTCCGCGATGTCCTTGGGGGAAGGAGCATTCACAAGGGTTAAGTTGGGGGCGGGGCCTTTCAAAATATCCATCATGGACTCCAGCACGTGTTTGGACAGATCCACACCCTCGGCCTGGCCAAGGCTGATCATCTGCATGGCCGTTTTGTTTTGAGTGACGCCGTCCTGGTAGGCTTTTGCCGTTTCTTTGATTGTACCTTGGTGTGCAACCATGCCCTCGAGAAGCTTCTCTTTCTCCGCTGAAAGAGCCTGGTCAGCTTCCTCTAACTCTTCTTCAGAAAGAGATACGTCTTCATCAGGGTCCATCCGGGTTTCAGACTGAGACGAGGCAGCCAATCTTTCGAGGGCTTTGGGATCAGAGCGGGTGGGATCATAGGTGATTGTGGTCAACTGATGCTTGCGAATTATCCCAATATCTTTTTGTGACCCGAGTTTAAACGAATTCCGCAGAAAGGGATGGGCGCCCCACCCATAATCTAATTTGATGTACAAGCCCACTTGTAAGTCGGCTAAACTGATAGGTAGAAACCCCATTTATCCTCCTTGTTACGCAACACACAAAACAACTACACACGCCGGTTCGGCGATAAACACAGGTAGATGTAGTTCAATTATTCTGTCTGGAAATAGTGGACTCTAGGACGGAAGAAAAATTGAGGAAAAGACACTTCCGACTAGGCTAAATTTTTATACTTAATATTATTTGTAATAAGTTTCTAATATCCTGAATTTCCAAAACCTTTCAGCCATAGTCCCGTTTTTTTCAAGCGTCGCTTGAGCCGCTTCGCGGGCACTGCCTCCCTTCCCCTTAGGGATGGAGAACTCTCTGGGATTAAAGTATGCAATTAAAATGCCAATGTAAGAAAAAGACAGTTGTGAGATAATTTACCTTTAAATAACAAATACTTATGTTAAATTTTCTTCAAGTTTTAGGAGTGTGGCTAATGGACGGTTTGGCAATAGATTGTATCCGATCAGATACGCAGGTGTATCTGATTGATACACCTGCGTATTCAATTGTCCTGGAGTAGGAAGACCTCTAGCAGGCAAGAGAGTTGAGGAATAGGCTAGAGAAGGGCATAGCAAAATGTACAGGAATCAGAAATTTGCAATATGAAATCAACTTGGCGTTAAAGGATTTGGGGAAGTTGCGAAAATACACCAGATTCCATGTTTGGCCCGGACAACCTTTGAAGAGGCAAGGTAATTCACCACCATTATTGATCCCGAAAACTTCTCATGCTCGATTGGTGAGAAACGTAAAAACACCCCACCTTCATCAAGCCAACTCCCTACTTAGCTAAGACATGTCCGAGAGTTAAAGGGAATGAGTTGAATGCTCTCCAATAGGTTAGCGAATTCGGATTCGTCAGCCGTAGTTCGAACTATTGATTTTGTGAAATTTTTCAAAGAAGGATGCCAATGGAATGGTCAGCTGCTGCCTACATCTTTTTTATCCAAAGAGCACAAACATACTGGTGACATAGCCAAATGCTCTTTGATTGTTTCATTCTTTTCGACGACTCCTCTTAAAACCTTCCGTTCCTATTACAGTGTTAGCACGCATTCCTTACAAGCCGCTCACGAAACTCGCACGCGTGAATTTCACGAGA
>JAYWMS010000525.1:0-6144 GCA_035873215.1 Nitrospirota bacterium
CTGTTCAAAAAGCATGCCCTCGCGGAGGCGGGGGGCCTATTATTTCACCCGCCCCAACCCAAGGGCGCAAAGACGCCCTTTTCCACGGCCAAGGCCGCAGGGGCTTTGGCGCCCGGAGCGTACGCGGAGTACGTGAGGACGACAAAGGCCCGAGAACGCTGCTGGCGGACTTTTTCAACAGGCCCTGATACAAATATCTCACAGGAAAACCCCAGGGAGATGGAGCACCGGATCGTCGGCACTCCATCTGGGCTGAGAGGTGGGGTTGTGCTGGCGGAACTAATTTCGGGATGGGGAAATCGAAACCTCCCCGCTGACCACGGGTCCGGCACCATGCGCGATGCGTCGGCCTCGTCCGTTCATCACCAACACGCCAACGACATCAGCGGTGTCTTGAGGACTACCAACCGCATTGTCACCTTCTTGATTATCGGCCAGCATGATCCAATACCGACATCCCGAAAACGGATTCGGACTGGGAAGCGGTAAAATGTTTGGATCGACTGCTACAGCCACGTCATCCAGCTCCGTTTCTGTCAACGCACCCGTTGGCTCCACTTCGACCACCGGAGGACCAATATGGCGAACCTGGCATCGGCCACTGAGAAAAGCCATGGGGGAATGGCCTCCTGTTGAAGTCATTTGATCAATCGTGGTGGCCACAATCACCCCATGAACCCAGGAATCAGTCATGTTGAGTTCGATGAGTTCGACCTTTCCTCTAGGATATCCGGGCCTCGGATGACACTTGGCCTCCAGGACAATGCCGAACGCCCCGGGACGTTCGGCATCACTTCGGCTTCCAATGTAAACTTTTGCCCGTGCCTCAACCTTTGTTTTATTGCAGGTCTGGAGGGAAGGAATTTGTGGTTGCATCGCGAAGACCGAATTTGCCCCACCGGCGATGAACCACATCAACCCTGCACTTATACAAGCAAACGACAGTTTTCCTAATCTTGAACTACCTACCCAGTTGTGCAATCGATTTGTATGGTATGCATTTTTCACGAATCATTCTCCTTAATTTTGGGAATAAGCTTCCTATGGCTTCCCATTTTTGCCGTTTTGCAACGTGGAAAACTGTGGATGGCATTTTCGTTAAAGAATTAGTTGATGAAGACCACCATGGGAGGAGGGCGAGGTTCTCTTTCTCGTATCATAGAGATGCGCCAGCCCACCCCTGAACTACCACCCCGTGGTTGGATGGAACGGCTCCCTCGCTTACGTGGCATCTCACAAGTATCCAAGAACAATGCGTCCTCCAATGTTCTTGAACGCATATATCTTGGATTGGTTGACAGTTCGATGGGTATTACAAAGAAATATTAATGAGGGGGAGGGTGAAGGTTATTTCTAAAACGCACCACCTAGAACCAACCCGAGGTTAATTCTATTGGGAAGGTTATGAGAGGAAGGAGGGAAATGGATGAGGGAGAAATGATGCGAAAAGAAATTGATCGGCTAGTTCAATACGATCGAGATGAGAAATTTACAACCTGGCTTTCGCAAGTTCTCAGTATGGCGCTGCCTAGGCACGGAACCTGAAATAGGGCAGATTATTACCACATCATAGACATGTTCAGGCACGATACCGCAAACGTGTCCCATGTTCGAGAGACAGACGAATTTCTTCAGCCGAGAGTTCCTGCGGAAACAAGGTACCGGAGACTTGCGCCTTGTTCACACTCGCTCCCTGCAAATTGCTTTGGCTTAAATCGACTCCACGCATATCCGCCTGACGGAAATAACTTCCGCTGAAATCCAAGCCTGCAGCATTAAGTCCTCGCAAATCCAAACCGCGAAAATCACAATTCGTGAAATCAGCTTTTTCTCCACTGTTTCTGCGATTATTGAAATCCGAAATTTTCTCTTCGCGCAACAATTGGTACAAAGGATCCGACGAAACTCTTGGTCTCATGACGACGGGACCCCTTCCTGGTTGGGAGCAACCTTAACAGGGCATTGAAGAATTCAAGAATGTCGCTATCGAGATTACTTTAGGGAAATCTATTCCAACACTTTTTCAACACAGGCCGTTTAAAAGATAGCCTTCACAATTTCCTGCATACTCCGTTGCATGTCCACATCATCTGTTATTGGACGAACCACCGCCACGTCACAGGCACGTTCGGGCGCAACTCCTTGTTGAATCAGAGTGCCGGCATAGATCAATAAGCGCGTACTGACACCTTCCTCTAATCCATGGTTTCGGAGATTACGCACCTTTCCTCCCAACTTGACCAATCGTTGCGCCATCTCCTTTGGCACTTTGGCTTCTCGTTCCACAATGTGCGTTTCAATATCAGGAGAAGGATAGGTAAATTCTATGGCCATGAATCGTTGCTTCGTACTTTGCTTCAATTCCTTCAACACACTCTGGTACCCAGGGTTGTAGGAAATCACCAGCATAAAGTCATCGACTGCTTCAATCATTTGCCCGCGTTTTTCGATTGGCAGGAAGCGCCGGTCATCGCTGAGCGGATGTATGATGACTGTCGTATCTTTTCGTGCTTCAACCACCTCATCCAGGTAGACAATCGCTCCGTGTTTGACCCCCAAGGTCAACGGCCCATCCAACCAGACCGTTTCATCGCCCTTGAGTAAATAGCGACCGACTAAATCGGATGCGGTGAGATCTTCATGACAGGCGACGGTAATCAGTGGACGCCCTAACTGATAAGCCATGAACTGCACAAAGCGGGTCTTGCCACACCCGGTCGGGCCTTTGAGCATGACCGGCATCCGGTTTTTGGCCGCAACCGTCACCAACCCGATCTCGTCATTGACTTCTTGGTAAAACGGCTCTTCCGTCAGTCGATATTGTTCGATATCAAGTTCCTGACCCTTCACAATCCGTCAACTCCTACCATACAATTAGCGTTGATTGGGCATTATACTGAGGGCAACTTTGTTGGACAAGCACCGCTATGCCCATTTGCCTTGTCTGCGTCAAAGACCACATGGTACGATATTTTTCTCATCCTTCTAGCAAGGCTCAATCAAGACCATTCATGGACAGAATACCCACACATCAGTCTATCGCTTTCTTTATCGAGCCTGGCATTCAGTTGTCCTTGGGTTTCCCTGTCGAATCACGAACAGGCATACCGCTGCAAGTGAGGCTCTTTCGTCCACACCTGTCGATTCATGCTCAACACTGACACCCGCACGCCATCCCCAAGCCCGCTTACGACTGAACCGACCACTGCTGCATCTCATCGCTGCCAGAGTATTCGTGAGGCGTTGCTCAGAGACGGCGTCATGAACCCTGACACCGGTTCCGATTGGCGAATTTCTCCATCAGCCTTTGCGCTTCAGCCTCAAGAAGTCTTGTTCTTTGAACGTTTAGGCGTACATTTACTGACGTTCTACCATGCAGTGAATCGCATCTACCTGGAAAGCCTACGGGGGACTCAGCCCAGATGGGTTCATGAATATCTGGATCAAGGGAAACCCGAGGGGCTTCTAGAGTACGCGCGCATGAAGCGCTTTCGAGATGTCATCCCGGACGTCATTCGTCCGGATATCATCCCGACTGACACAGGCATGGCACTCACCGAACTCGATTCGGTTCCGGGTGGTATTGGAACGACAGGAAGCCTATCAAAAGCCTATGCTTCCTTTGATGACCACCTCGTGGGCGGGCACAACGGCATGGTGCAAGGCTTCACGGCTATGATCCGCCATCGGATGGGGAAACTAACAGGAGTCGTTGCGTTGGTCGTCTCGGATGAAGCAGAAGATTATCGGAAAGAAATGACGTGGGTCGCCTCTCAGTTGCGGGAGGTCGAGCATGAAACATACTGCATGCATCCCCGAGACCTCCAATTCACAGAAGAGGGCTTATTCGCGGAGACTCCATCGGGCAGGCAACCCATTGCTCTAATTTATCGCTTCTTTGAACTCTTCGACTTAAAAAACATTCCCAAATCAGAGCTGGTCATGTATAGCGCCAAAAAAGGAAAGGTGGTGGTCATGCCACCCTACAAACCCTGGATGGAAGAAAAACTGGCGTTAGCATTGCTCCATCACCCACGACTCGAACCATTTTGGTCACAAGCGCTGGGACACGAAACATTTACGGTCTTGCTCGATTTGGTCCCGCACACTTGGATCCTTGACCCACGCCCACTGCCGCCTTCTGCGATCATCCCCAACTTGCGAATAAACAATCATGCCGTTTCGGATTGGCGCGAATTGGCCACCGGCACACAGAAGCAGCGGCAGTACGTTCTCAAACCTTCAGGGTTTTCCCCATTGGCTTGGGGCAGCCGGGGTGTAGTCATTGGCCATGACCTCCCGAAATCCGAATGGGTGGTTGCACTGGACGAAGCCCTCGCACAATTCAAAAAAACCCCATCTGTCCTCCAAGATTTTCATAAAGGCCGGCAGTACGATTTAACCTATTATGATGAAACAACCAGGGAATGTCGTCCTATGCCCAGCCGTGTGCGGTTGTCTCCTTACTATTTTGTCGTCGATAACCAGGCCAAACTCGCGGGTATTCTCGCAACTGCCTGCCCTAAGGATAAGAAGGTGATTCATGGCATGCGAGATGCCATCATGGCCCCTTGCACCCAAGCCACGGTGTAGCAAAGCAGGTCCTGCACAACCCTTCATTACAATGGGAATGATGTGGAGAATAAACCCATGACTCTGTATCACACGGAATGGTGCCCTGAATGTGCCGTCGTTCGAGACAAACTTTCACAGTTGGGTCTTGAGTACGAAAGTGTTATTGTTCCCGATGTACGCCCGATGCGAAAACAGGTGCATGAGGTATCCGGCCAATATTATGTCCCTGTCCTTGTTGACCAGGATTCGGTCCTCACGGAAACGGGAGAGATTTTGGAATATCTCGAATCACAATCCGGGAAATCCTAAGACGGGGTCATAACATGGATGCCCAAGACAGGAACACGATCTAACCTCATATCGTTTGGAGAGGAATTGTCATATGGCCGATTGGAAACAAGTCCTCGCCGCAAGCATTACCAAACCCAAGGACTTAGCCGCCCACCTGGGAATTGATCCCAAAGAGATCGAGGATGTCGTGGGCGCCTATCCCATGCGCATCACGCCCACGGTGCTTTCGATGATCAAAGAAAAAGGCGACGCCATCTGGAAACAAGTGGTACCCGAAGCCATTGAGATGGATGATATCGATGCACCCGATGATCCACTGGAAGAAGATACTGACAGTCCTGTCCCTCACCTGGTTCATCGCTATCCCGATCGAGTGCTACTGATGGTGACCAATCAATGCCCCATCTATTGTCGCTTCTGTACCAGAAAACGGTTGGTGGGAAAACCCGGCTTCCTCAAAAAAGGAGAACTCGACCAAGCCATCGCGTATTTACACGAGCACACGGAAGTCCGGGATGTCATCCTGTCAGGAGGAGATCCTCTTCTTTTACCTGATCATCTAATAGACCGGATCTTGAAAGCGTTGCGAACGATCCCTCATTTGGAATTGATTCGATTTGGCTCCCGTGTTCCAGGAACTTTACCGCAACGTATCACGCCTGAACTCTGCGAGATCGTTAAGAAATATCATCCTATTTATATGAATTTGCATTTCAATCATCCAGACGAGTTGACGCCGGAAGTCAAGGAAGCCTGTTGCCGCTTAGCGGATGCGGGCGTACCCCTTGGAGCACAAACCGTGTTGCTCAAAGGCGTGAATGATGATCCGGAAATCATGAAACAATTGATGCATCAATTACTTCTTGCACGGATCAAACCTTATTACTTGTATCAAGCTGATTTGACCAAAGGTACAAACCATTTCCGGACACCGGTCGAAATGGGCATGAAGATCATCCAAGCATTGCAAGGTCATACGAGCGGCATGGCTGTGCCTCACTTCGTCATTGATGCCCCGGGAGGCGGTGGAAAGATTCCGATTCTGCCCAATGAATACCTTCTCAACCTTGATGAAAACGGCGCCGTGCTCAAGAATTACGAGAACAAAACGTACCATTACCCGCAACCTGAAGCATCACCTTCCCGCGAACTTCCCATGGTCGGAGCTCACATGCAGGGGGGCTTTTGTAGCCAGGGAGCCATGGACGACTAACCCATGGCCACGTTGCGGAAGCAGGGAATTCTTCCCGATCAACATCTCAAGCGACTCATCCGGGA
>JAYWMS010000528.1:0-2996 GCA_035873215.1 Nitrospirota bacterium
AATAAACAACCGTTTGAGATGACTCGTAAAGTGTCGGAAGGTTATCATCCCCCTGATCCGCGTGCGTTACTGGAGCCCCCAGCTACCGCCAAAACGAATCAATCCGATCAAATTTTGGAAACTCAATCTAGTGTACTTTCGAGTGCGCTCCAAAGTTTCGGGATATCCGGAAAAGTCACCGAAGTGCATCCAGGCCCGGTCATTACGATGTATGAATTCGAGCCAGGTCCGGGAATCAAAGTCGCCAGGATCGTGACCTTGGCCCACGATTTAGCCATGGCACTTAAAGCGACAAGTGTTCGAATCGTGGCGCCCCTCCCTGGAAAATCCACGGTCGGAATCGAAGTGCCGAATCAGGTAAGGGAAACCGTCTCACTGCGAGAAGTACTCACGAGCGAGCATTTTTCTCGTTCACGGTCAAAATTGGCTCTGGCATTGGGAAAAGACATTTTCGGTCGTCCCTTTGTGGTCGACCTTAGAACGATGCCGCATGTCTTAGTCGCAGGGGCAACAGGAGCCGGGAAAAGCGTTGGCTTGAATAGTATGTTGCTAAGCATTTTGTTTTCGGCGCATCCGGATGAAGTGAAGCTTCTGTTGATTGATCCCAAGGTACTCGAACTACAAGTGTATGATGGCATTCCCCATCTTCTCCGACCGGTGCTGACCAATCCGAAAGCGGCGGCTCGTGGTCTGACATGGGTGGTTCAGGAAATGGAACGTCGTTATCGGTTGCTCGCTGAGCATGGTGTGCGACACATTCAAAGTTACAACTTAAAAGTGGCGCATATGCAAGAGCAGGCAGGTGTTCCCCATGCCAAAACGCAAACCGGAGGTGGGGACGCTTCGTCTTCGACCGAGGAAACGACGAGCAGTCCAGAGCCATTGCCGTATATCGTGGTGGTGATCGATGAGTTTGCGGATTTAATGATGGTGGCTCCGAAGGAAATCGAAGAAAAAATTACGCGCTTGGCGCAAATGGCTCGTGCCTCAGGGATTCATTTGATATTGGCAACTCAACGTCCTTCAGTTGATGTAGTCACAGGCTTGATCAAAGCGAATTTCCCGGCCAGGATTGCGTTCCAGGTTTCATCCAAGATTGACTCTCGTACGATTCTGGATGCCAATGGTGCCGAGGCCCTACTTGGCATGGGCGATATGTTATATCTTCCACCAGGCACGGGACGGCTTACTCGCTTACATGGGTCGTTTGTATCGGATGATGACGTTCGTCGTGTGGTCGAATATGTCAAAGCACAAGCAGGCCCGGATTATTCTCAAGACGCGACAGGGAACGATCCGATCGTTTCGGATGATGATGACGAATCGCGAGATGAAGTGTTTGAACAAGCCCGGGAGGTGGTCTTGACGTCAGGTCAAGCTTCGGCTTCCTTGATTCAACGGCGTTTGCGGGTCGGGTATCCACGAGCGGCGCGGATGATTGAACAAATGGAAGATGAAGGACTAGTGAGTGCACCCGGTCGTGACGGTCGTCGTGAAGTGTTGGGACCGCGTGGGACAATTCAGGAAGGTGTGCGATGACTGTGCCGATGCTGATCTCGGTGGTGGTCTTGCTGTTCATGCCGATCCCGGCTCAGGCAAAAGAAAGTTTGTCAAAGCAAATTCAGGATTTGGTCAAACGGGTTGACGCGCAATATGCCCGAACGAAAGACTTTCAAGCGGATTTCGTTCAGGAAACTCGCATTGAAGGATTTGATACGGCGTTACACTCATCCGGCCGCGTGTATATCAAAAAACCTGGGCGACTTCGTTGGGATTTTCTTGAGCCTAGCGTTGAGAAAATTTATGTCCATGGGGATCAGTTGGAAATGTATGTCCCGGCACATCAACAGATCATCAAAGGTAGTTTGACTCGAATGGTCGCGACCAAGGCTCCGTTGCTGTTGTTGCAAGGTGCGGGAAAGCTAGAGGAGCATTTTGATGTGAAACCGACCGGCAAAGGCAAGACCGGTGCAGGTGGTTTGCCGTTGTTGACCCTGATTCCCAAGCAGCAGGAGGGGCAACGGTCAGCGTCCCCGATCAGTCGAATCGTGACAGAGATTCAACCTAAAACCTATTTTATTCAAACCGTGCAACTGCATGAAGTCTCGGGAAACGTGTCGATTTATCAGTTTAAACACTTCAAAGCCAATACCGGTTTGGATGATAAGCTTTTTATACTCGTGCCTCCCGAGGGTGTGGTGGTGGTGGATGATGTGCTTCCACCTCAGTGATCAGTTTTGTAAGAGGGGTTACGCAAATACCATGCGAATAGCCTTTCGTCTTTTGGATGGGTATGCAGAACGTGATAAACGAACAAACCGGTCGCATCACGAATGTGTCACATGACATTTGGCTCAGAATATGGTCAGGGCCTGTTGAATATCACTCTCACAGAGGCCATACATGCCCTAGACGAACTCGAGATCAGCAGCCGACGGGAAGGGAATGGTCAAAAAAGTCCGTTAATTCACCCGCCCATTCCCGAGGGCGCCAAGACGCCCTTTTCCACGGGCAAGGCCGCAGCCATGTTGACGCGCGGAGCGTACTCATAGTACGTGAGCACGGCAACATGGCGAGAACGCCGCTGGCGGATCCTTCGACTTTGCTCAGGACATGCTTTTTCAACATTCCCGTTCAAGATATGCCAAGCGCAGTTTCATCTGATAGTCTTAACAACTGAAGAAAGGCAGACGACATGGCAGGGCGAGTATTGGTTGTTGATGACGATCCAGGCGTTCGGGATTCACTATCGGAGTTTTTAGCAACTTTGGATTTTCAAGTAGTAACGGCTGAGGATGGGGAAGACGCCCTCAATCACTATCAACGTGGGGATTTCGAAATCATCATGGCAGATTTGGTCATGCCGAAGGTGGATGGGATGGAGCTGTTGCGTCGTATCCGCGAAGTGGACGAAGAGGTGATTTTCTTAATGATTACGGGCCATCCGTCAATTGGGTCAGCCGTGGACTCGATCAATAAGGGCGCTGAAGACTATA
>JAYWMS010000239.1:0-3877 GCA_035873215.1 Nitrospirota bacterium
CAATCACAACCCCTCGTCAAACCCGGGGGCCTTTCTTTCCCTATGACCAAGTGGTGTCGTTTCCCATTCGAGAGGAGAGTGAACAAAGCCTCCCTCTCATCTTAGCCAATGACAATGACTTAACCTTCATCAAGGGAAAAGCTGGAACAGCCCAGGGTCCAATTATTTACTTTCGCGGTCAATTGCTGAGAGCCTCCTTCAAGAACTCAGAAATATGTCAGCCAATTGTTGAGGCAACCGTATTATTGTGGCAGGCCAATTTTTCTGGAAAGTACAACCACAAAGGAGATGATTCAGCACCGCAACAATTTCCTCACCCCAAAACCGGAAAGATCATAGACCGCGTCCATGACGAGCATTTTCAATACTGGGGCAAGGCTACTACAGACGAGCACGGCTACTTTTTATTCAAAACTGTGTTGCCCAGCTTTTATCCTGCCACAGATGACTGGTACCGCCCTCCCCATCTCCACCTATCCATACGGCCTAAGGATCACCCAGAATTTGTGACTCAAACCTATTTCAAAGGGGACGCGCTGCCAAACATCGGTATTATCCAGGACCTCAACGCCAAAGATTGGATCTTACGCAACCCCCGCCTCGCTCCTGCCCAACAAGAACAGGTCATCGTGGAGTATCAACCGGATTCCACCGGGGATATGAAGGATGGGTTGGTGGGAACTTGTCAGATACTCCTGCCTGTTTAAGCCATCAGTTTTAGCAGATCACCTGAACCGTCCCTCCAAATTTTCCAATTGACGTTTCGCCCCCCATTGACTTTAGTTTAAACATATACTATATATAACTATACTTTATGGACCTCTTTGACCTGAAAGACGACCCTCACCTCAAAATCGTACGGCCTTTGGTTGAGGCCTATGATGCGATCTTTGAAGTGGGACATCGGCACATTCGGTCCATGGGGTTGACTCCGCCGCAATTCGACGTCATCGCGGAATTGGCAGGAACTACGGGAATGACGGCAGTGGAACTGTCACACTCAACATTGTTAGCCAAAGCCAGTCTCACCGGCATCATTGATCGTTTGGAAACAAAAGGATTGGTCGTGCGTCAACCGATTCCTGGGGACCGACGCGCGATGAAGATTCGTCTCACCAAAAAGGGAGAAGCCACTCACCGGAAATGTTTTCCGGCCCATGCTCATTTTATGCGGCCTTATTTTGAACAGGCGCTTTCGAAAAAAGAGATTAACGTTTTACAGGATATGCTCCTTCGGTTACGGAATAGTTGTCGGACAGAGAATTAGAAAAGGCAAACTTTCACAACCTGGACGGTCGGGGGAAAGTATCGGTCATGAAAATATTACTTATTGGTGGAACCGGGACCATCGGAACCGCAATCGTTGGTGAATTAGGCAGTCGCCATGAGATCATGAAGGCTGGCAGTAAAAGCGGGAATGTGACAGTGGATATCACTTCCACAGATTCCATTCAGAATATGTTTAAGAGCGTAGGGAAAGTCGATGCGGTTGTTTGTACAGCTGGTGCTGCCCATTTTGGGCCTCTGGAAACCTTGACCGAAAAAGAGTTTGAAACCGGCATTCGCTCAAAACTCATGGGACAAATCAACTTGGTATTGATCGGAATACGTTACGTAAACGATGGTGGCTCCTTTACCGTCACGACCGGGGTCCTGACACATGATCCAATTTACTGTGGTGTAGCAGTCACGACCGTGAATGCAGGGCTTGAAGGCTTTGTGCTGAGCGCCTCAATTGAAATGCCGCGAGGCATTCGAATTAATGCGGTCAGTCCGGAGGTGTTGGAAGAATCCATGGAGAAAATTGGAGCATTTTTCCGGGGCCATGTCCCGGTCCCTGGCAAGAGAGTGGCCTTAGCCTATAGCAAGAGTGTCGAAGGGAGACTGAACGGCCAAGTGTTTCAGGCGACCTAATTGTCTCCGCCTTTATGACTTGGGAAAATTCCCTCTTAATTTCAGGCAACGGTTAGGCAAGAACGAGATAAACCATCAATAGCTAAAGAGGATTCATCATGACTCAACCAGCCACACCCTCCCCTCAATTATTCTTTGAGACTGCGTTTGCCTTTCAGCGTTCGGCGGCGATCAAAGCTGCGACTGACCTAGCCGTCTTCACGGCCATCAGCGAAGGCCATCACACCTCGACGTCCATTGCTTCACACTGCCAGGCCTCGGAACGTGGGATACGGATGTTGGCCGATTATCTGGTGATGCTGGGCTTCCTGACGAAAACAGACAATTCGTATGGGTTGACTGATGATTCGAAAATATTTCTGGTCAAGGGTTCCCCAACCTATGTTGGTGGCACAGTGGAGTTTATTCATTCTCCTCCCATGTTTGAGGGCTTTCGATCCCTTACTGAAGCCGTTCGCAAAGGCGGGACAGCATTGGATGACAAGGGCACGACGGCCGACGAGCACCCGGAGTGGGTCACTTTTGCACGCGCGATGATTCCCATGATGATTGGGTCAGCCAATTGGATTGGAGAATATCTGGTCTCCAGCGGTGGGACGATAAACAAGGTCCTGGATTTGGCAGCTGGGCATGGCGTCTTTGGGGTGGAAATCGCCAAACGCTTTCCCACGGCGGAAATCACAGCAGTGGATTGGTCAAATGTCCTCACGGTGGCCCAGGAAACGGCAAACGCCGCATCCTTAGGAACTCGCTATAAAACCCTCCCTGGCAGTGCCTTCGATGTGGACTATGGGCAAGGATTTGACATTGTCCTGTTAACCAACTTCCTTCACCACTTCGACCTACCAACGTGTGAAACCTTATTACGAAAGGTCCATGCATCGTTGGCTCCCAACGGAAAGGTTGTCACTTTAGAATTTGTCCCCAATGACGATCGCATCAGCCCAGAATCTGCAGATTTTGCGTTAGTCATGTTGGCCACCACACCCGCAGGGGACGCCTATACTTTTAAAGAACTGGACGCCATGTTCACGAATACCGGGTTCGGGACCAGTGAAATTCATGCGGTCCCCAGTTCCAAGGAACACGTAATCATCACAAAGAAATCGTAAGAGAATTCATGCCCTCCAATCCCAATACATCCCTGGTGTATATCGCCGATCCCATGTGTTCATGGTGTTGGGGCTTTTCTCCGGTGATGGAAGCGATCCTTGAAAAATATCATCGCCTCGTGAGCATCGAAATACTGGTTGGTGGCTTGCGTCCGGGCAACACGGAACGCTTTGACGAGTCTCGACGAGACTATATCCTTGAACATTGGAAGGCCGTTCATGAACGCACAGGACAACCCTTTAACTTCGAGTTTCGGATGAGCCCCAGCTTCACCTATGACACTGAGCCATCATCGCGCGCTGTGGTTGCGGTCCGATCCATTCGACCCGATCTCGCCTTTCCAATGTTCCGTGATATTCAACGTACTTTTTATGTCGACAACCGGGATGTCACCCAGGAGTCCGTGTTGGCGGAAATAGCCACCGCTCAGGGAATCGAACATGATAGGTTTCTTACTTTATTTCATGATCCGGAAATAAAGAAACAGGTGTGGAATGATTTTGAACATTCTCGGGAACTGGGGATCACGGGATTTCCATCCCTTTTAGGCAAGAATGGGGAAGCGTATATCTCCTTAACTCATGGGTATGTGCCTTTCACAACTCTCTCTCCCGTGATCGATGATTGGATCAAAAAGTAACGATGTAGAATGATAAAGAGCAAACTGCTGGCACCCCTTATGAATGCTGGAAACATCGTAGGATATTTAACTTTCTTGCCATAACAACAATTACAACTGATGGAGGCCTGTTCATGAACCGAGTTCCCAGAACGATCACACTAGTCATGTTCCTTCCACTCATATTACTTGGGGCGACACCAAGTTCCTTTGCCGAAATGTCCAAATGGA
>JAYWMS010000240.1:0-2436 GCA_035873215.1 Nitrospirota bacterium
TCCGATCTGAACTAAAAGCTGTGAGTCTCCGATTCGAGGGGGAGCCTCCTCAAGCGATCTTGGGTTATGCGCTTGAACAATATTTTCCCCACATTGTCTTGGCCTGCAGCTTTGGCGCGGAAGATGTGGTGCTTGTGGATATGATGTACCAGATCAATCCGAAGGGATCACTGTTTTATCTTGATACAGATTTTTTGTTTCCTGAAACCCATCAAGTTCGAGATCGGATTGCAGCCAAGTACCAATTGACGTCGTCGCAGATGATCCAGGTGAAATCGGAGTACACCCCCGAGGACCAAGCCGCTCGGTTTGGTGAACGGTTATGGATACATCAGCCGGAACAATGTTGCCAATTGCGCAAAGTGGATCCGCTCACCAAGGTTTTGAAAGAGTATCAGGGCTGGATCACAGGTATTCGTCGGGACCAAGCGCCTACGCGAGCCAATGCCAGCCTTATCGAGTGGGATGCCAAATTTGGGCTCGTCAAATGTAATCCACTTGCAGCATGGAGTCAGGATGAGGTGTGGGCGTACATAAAAGCGCATGATGTTCCCTACAACCCCCTCCACGATCAACACTATCCCAGCATTGGTTGCACCCATTGTACGGGACCTGTTCGTCCCGGAGACGACCCCCGTTCAGGGCGATGGGGAACTATGGATAAAACTGAATGTGGGTTGCACAAGTAATCTGAGAATTCTCTTTTTTTCACCATCTTGATACGAATGATTTGGCGTAACACTCATGGATAAACTTATCGCAAAAATTGGAAAAGGACTTCGCGGGGCGAAGGATTTGACGTGGGAGGAAGCCAAAGAAGCCGTGGCCTCCTTGATTGAAGGCCAGGCTACCCCTCATCAAGTTGGGGCATTTTTGATGGCCATGCGGATCAAGACTGAAACAGTGACGGAGATGGCGGCGTTTACGTCAAAGGTTCGCACGTATGTGCCCCCTGTGAAAATTCCGGTCGACCGGAATGTGGTGGACGTGCCTGTCTATGGAGAAAAGCACAACACGTTCCATGCCTGTGTCCCGTCGGCGATCGTGGCGGCCGCAGCGGGTGCTTCGGTGTTATTGCATGGCATGGACAATCCGGCCTGTGCATCTGACCTACCTCGTGTATTGAATAGTCTGAACATTCCCACAAAACTCCAAGGCGAGGCCTTGGGAACCACGATCGAAGAACAGGGTTTCGGATTCCTCGATTTAGCGATTTATCACCCACCCTTGGCGTCGTTTCTGGATTTGCGACATGAATTGGGTGTACAAAATTTCTTTCATCAAGTGGTGCGTTTGCTGAATCCGTCTCGGTCGTCATCGCAAGTCATTGGTGTTACTCATCCTCCTTATCTCGAAAAAATTCCGGAAGCGGTGAACATGATGGGTGGTCATCGGGTGATGGTCTTTCAAGGCGTGGAGGGTTACCCCGAATTGTCGATTTCGACCCCCACATTATTAAGAGAACTGCGCAATGAACGATTCATTCCTTTTAATCTCAAGCCCCAACACATTCGGTTGTCCTTGGGGTCATTCCAAAACATGACGATCCCGGTGAACACCCCCGCTAATGAGGTTCCCACACAAGAGGCCGCGCTGATTCGAAAGATTCTCTCCAATGAAATCCAAGATAGTGCGAGGGACTGGGTGGTGTATAACGCGGCGATGTTGCTGTATGCCGGAAGCCAAGCTTCGACCATTTCGGCGGGCGTGCCTTTGGCGATTCAAAGTCTCGAGTCAGGAGCCGCCGCCAAAAAATTGGCGTCCTTGGCTGTTTCAAGCGCTGCTGATGATACAAACGACTTGGGGAAGAAGAAAGAAATTGTTCACGCATGAACCATATTCGTCAATTAGAAGATCAAAGCGTCTACATCCTTCGGGAAGCCTACAAGCATTTTGAAAATTTGGGCATGCTTTGGTCTATGGGCAAGGATTCCACGGTCTTACTGTGGCTGGCCCGCAAGGCGTTTTTCGGACAGGTGCCCTTCCCCCTGTTGCATGTGGATACCAGTTACAAGATTCCGGAAATGATCGAATACCGCGATCGTTTGGCTCGTGAGTGGCGGCTCAATTTGGTAATTGGTCAGAACAAACAGGCTCTGGCTGAAGGGATGAACCATACGTTGGGGCGGGTTGAATGCTGCACCGCACTCAAAACGCAAGGCTTGAAGTTGTTGCTGGATGAAAAAGGGTATACCGGGATTATCCTAGGGGTGCGGGCAGACGAAGAAGGCACGCGCGCTAAGGAGCGTTACTTTTCTCCACGAGACAAAAACAACGATTGGGATTTTCGTGATCAGCCACCTGAATTGTGGGACCAATTCAAAACGTCTTTTCCTCCGGGTACCCACATCCGTATACATCCATTATTAGACTGGACCGAGATTAATATTTGGGAATACATCAAGCTCGAAAACATCCCGTTTATGGATTTGTACC
>JAYWMS010000051.1:0-8367 GCA_035873215.1 Nitrospirota bacterium
GACCTGTCTCCGGTAGGTCGTCTCAAAATGAATAATCGCTTTGCTTTGGATCTCCCTTTGGATCAGAGAGTTTTAACGGCGCAGGATGCGGTTGAAGTGGTGCGCGGACTCGTGGACCTGAAAATGGGTAAAGGGGATGTCGATGATATCGATCACCTTGGCAATCGACGGGTGCGATCCGTCGGAGAGTTACTCGAGAATCAGATTCGCCTAGGGTTGGCCCGTATGGAACGAAGCATTAAGGAGCGAATGAACCTCCTTGATATGGAGACGGTTCTTCCTCATGACTTAATTAATGCCAAACCCATCGTGGCTGCGATCAAGGAGTTTTTTGCCGGGAGCCAATTGTCGCAATTCATGGATCAAACCAATCCCTTGGCGGAGATTACGCATAAGCGTCGGCTGTCCGCTTTGGGGCCTGGTGGGTTGACGCGTGAACGTGCGGGTTTTGAAGTGCGAGATGTGCATCCGTCGCACTACAGTAGAATCTGTCCAATTGAAACGCCGGAAGGTCCGAACATTGGACTGATCACTTCGCTGGCAACCTACGCACGCATCAATGAATTTGGGTTTATTGAGGCGCCGTTTCGAAAAGTGCGAAAAGGACGGTTGTCTGGTGAGGTTGAATTTTTGTCACCATTAGAGGGTGAGCGCTATGTGATTGCGCAGGCGAATTCAAAAATTGATGATGCCGGGAAATTGGTATCTGATTCAGTCACGGCTCGATCCAAAGGGGACTTCCTGGTCACCCCTCCAGATAAGGTCGACTATGTCGACGTGTCACCGAAGCAGGTGGTCAGCGTGGCGACCGCGCTCATTCCGTTCCTTGAGCATGATGACGCGAACCGAGCATTGATGGGATCAAACATGCAACGTCAAGCTGTTCCGTTGCTCCAGAGTGAATCGCCGCTAGTCGGTACCGGTATGGAGTATGTCGTAGCCCGTGATTCGGGATATGTTGAGATGGCCCGACGTGATGCCGTAGTCGAAAGTGTTGATGCCCGACGAATTGTGGTACGGACTGAGCTTGGGAAGAAGGATGATGACAAGCGGAAAAGTGGTCGATTCTTGGATACCTATGATCTCGTGAAATTTCAGCGAACGAACCAGAATACGTGTGTGACTCAAACCCCGGTCGTTCGCGTTGGGCAACCGGTGAAGAAAGGTCAGGTTTTGGCAGATGGTCCTTCCATTGACCAGGGGGAACTAGCACTGGGTAAGAACATCCTTGTGGGTTTCATGCCTTGGGGTGGGTATAACTTCGAGGATGCCATCCTCCTGAGTGAAAAGCTGGTGCGGGAAGATACGTTCACGTCCATTCACATTGAAGAGTTTGAGGTGGAAGCCCGGGATACCAAGCTCGGAAAGGAAGAAATTACTCGTGATATTCCGAACCTTGGAGAAGAAGCATTAAGAAACCTGGATGAAAGCGGGATTGTCCGCGTCGGTGCAGAAGTGAAGCCGGGTGATATTTTAGTCGGCAAAGTGACGCCGAAGGGTGAGACCCAGCTGACACCGGAAGAAAAGTTGCTTCGTGCAATTTTTGGTGAAAAGGCAGGAGACGTTAAGGATACGTCTTTGCAAGTTCCTCCGGGTATCGAAGGGATTGTCGTTGACGTGAAAATCTTTTCACGGAAGGGAATGGATAAGGATGAGCGGTCCAAAACTATTGAATCACAGGATCGTGTGAAGATTGAGCGGAATTACCAGGATGAGCTTCGCATTATTGAGGAGGAACGGAACAAGAAGATCCGCAAATTGCTCTTAGGGCAGGTTGTCGGTCGTGATCTCATGGATCCAGAAAATGGTGAAGTGGTCCTCAAGAAAAAGGGTAAGATCACAGCTGATGTGCTGAGGAAGTTGTCCAATGACGATGTTCGTCATGTCATACTGGGTGATGTGGAGGAGCAGAAAAAACTTGATGACATCGAGCGAGCGGCCAAAGATCAAATTGAAATTCTTCAGACCTACTATGATGAAAAAGTCGGTCGCCTGCGTCGTGGTGATGAGTTGCCTCCTGGTGTGATTAAACTGGTCAAAGTGTACCTGGCCATCAAGCGCAAAGTGTCTGTTGGAGACAAGATGGCCGGTCGACACGGAAATAAAGGGGTGGTTTCTCGAATATTACCGGAAGAAGATATGCCCTATCTGCCGGATGGTACACCCTTGGAAATCGTGTTGAATCCGCTGGGTGTGCCTTCCAGAATGAACGTCGGACAAATTCTTGAAACCCATTTAGGATGGGCCGCCAAGGCCCTGGGAATAAAAGTCGCGAGCCCGGTATTTGATGGAGCGACAGAACTGGAAATTAAGGATATGTTGCGAAGTGCAGGCTTGCCCGATAACGGGCAGTCCGAGGTCTTTGACGGGCGTTCAGGAGAACCTTTTAAGAGTCCTGTCACGGTTGGCTACGTATACATCATGAAATTGCACCACTTGGTGGATGACAAGATTCACGCGCGCTCCATTGGTCCCTATTCATTGGTGACACAACAACCGTTGGGCGGAAAAGCCCAATTTGGTGGACAACGGTTGGGAGAGATGGAAGTCTGGGCGCTTCAAGCCTATGGAGCAGCGTCCACCTTGCAGGAGTTTCTCACCGTGAAGTCCGACGACGTGCCGGGCCGGTCCCGCATGTATGAAGCTATCGTGAAAGGTGAAAATTTCTTGGAGCCGGGCTTGCCGGAATCATTTAATGTGTTGGTGAAGGAATTACAGAGTCTGGGCCTTGACGTTGAATTGATGAAATCAACCGAATAATCCGTGGAATTGACAGTCATAGCCACGGATATATAACCAGGAGGATAGAACTTTGGATAGCATCTATGCTTTGTTCGAAAAGCCGCGCGATGCCGTCTCGTTTGATGCGATGCGAATTCGCATCGCCTCGCCAGAAAAGATTCGGTCGTGGTCGTATGGTGAGGTGAAGAAACCTGAGACAATTAACTACCGATCCTTCAAACCTGAAAAGGATGGATTGTTCTGCGCCAAGATTTTTGGACCGACCAAAGATTGGGAATGTAATTGCGGAAAATATAAACGCATGAAGCATCGCGGAATTGTCTGCGACAAGTGCGGGGTTGAGGTTATTCAATCCAAGGTGCGGCGTGAGCGCATGGGGCATATTGAACTGGCGGCCGCTGTCGCACATATTTGGTTCTTAAAAGGGGTGCCCAGTCGGATCGGAATTTTGTTGGACATGAGCCTCAAGCAGTTGGAGAAAATTTTATATTTTGAGGCTTATGTGGTGATCGACCCCGGTGACCTTCCTTTGAAAGAAAAGGAGTTGGTGGCGGAGGAGCAATATCGAGAATTGGTCGATCAACATGGTTCCCAAGCCTTTCGAGTGGGAATCGGAGCAGAAGCCATTCGAGAATTGTTGCGAAAGATTGATATTGATGCCTTATGGGCTGAACGACATGAGAAAGTGGCGACCACAACGTCTGCCGCAGCCATAAAGAAATTGACCAAGCGACTCAAGGTGATCGAGGCGTTTGTTAAATCGGGGAACAAGCCTGAGTGGATGATCATGGATGTGATTCCGGTTCTCCCTCCAGAATTGCGCCCATTGGTCCCGTTAGATGGTGGCCGCTTTGCCACGTCTGATTTGAATGATCTGTACCGTCGGGTGATCAACCGGAACAATCGGTTGAAGAGGTTAGTGGAACTCAAAGCCCCTGGTGTGATCATTCGCAATGAGATGCGCATGTTGCAAGAGGCTGTTGATGCACTTTTTGATAACGGCCGACGAGGGCGAACGATTCGCGGTGCGAATAAGCGGCCCTTGAAGTCGTTGAGTGATATGTTAAAAGGAAAGCAGGGGCGTTTTCGTCAAAACTTATTAGGAAAACGTGTTGACTATTCAGGTCGCTCTGTCATCGTGGTCGGTCCGGAACTGAAATTGAATCAATGCGGCTTGCCAAAGAAAATGGCGCTGGAACTGTTTAAGCCATTCATCTTTCACAAGCTTGAAGAACGTGGTGCCGCAACGACAATCAAAAGCGCTAAACGGCTCGTGGAAAAAGAGCGTCCTGAGGTGTGGGATGTGCTGGATGAAGTGATCCGAGAGCACCCTGTTATCTTAAACCGCGCTCCGACGCTCCATCGGCTGGGCATGCAAGCCTTTGATCCTGTTTTAGTGGAAGGCAAAGCCATTCGGCTTCATCCATTGGTGTGTGCGGCGTTCAATGCCGACTTTGACGGTGATCAAATGGCCGTGCATGTGCCGCTCTCCATTGAGGCGCAGATCGAAGCGCGAGTGTTAATGATGTCCACTAACAACGTGTTGTCTCCGGCGAATGGACGTCCACTTGCTATTCCTTCTCAAGACATGGTGCTTGGGTGCTATTGGCTGACGCAGGAACGATCAGGGGCTAAAGGTGAAGGCCGGATACTGTCGGGTCCTGAAGAAGTGCGGATTGCCTATGATGCCGATGAGTTGGAGGAGCAAGCCAAGATCAAGGTCAGGATCGACGGTAGCTTGGTGGAGACGACCGTTGGACGCGTGCTATTTGCTGAAGTTCTGCCAGCCTCGATCGGGCTGTCGCATGTGACCCAAGTCATGACGAAAAAAGAAATGACCAAGATGATTGACACAGTGTACCGACAAGTCGGTGTGCATGATACCGTGGTCATGTTGGACAAACTGAAGGATCTTGGTTTTTCGTATGCCACAAAGGCTGGTGTATCCATTTGCATTGACAATATGCATATCCCCACCAAGAAAGCGAGCTTAATTCAGTCAGCCCAGATTTCCGTGACGGAAGTGCAAGGCCAGTACAATGAGGGGTTGATCACGAATGGTGAGCGCTACAATAAGGTCATTGATATCTGGGCTCATGTCAGCGAGCAGATAGCCAATGAAATGATGAGTGAAATTAAGGCTGGTGGCGGGCAAGGACCAAAGGATACGTTAAATCCCATCTTCATGATGGCCGACTCGGGTGCGCGGGGGAGTTCCCAGCAAATTCGTCAGTTGGGTGGAATGCGTGGTCTGATGGCTAAACCCTCCGGTGAAATTATTGAAACGCCGATTACCGCAAATTTCCGAGAAGGACTAACCGTGTTGCAATACTTCATTTCCACGCATGGTGCGAGAAAGGGGTTGGCAGATACCGCGTTGAAAACAGCCAATTCAGGTTACCTCACACGGAGATTGGTTGATATCTCCCAAGATGTCATCATTAGTGAAGAGGATTGTCGGACGGCTGACGGCATTGATGTTTCAGCGCTGGTTGAGGGGGGTGAAGTCATTCAACCTTTAGAGGAACGAATTCTCGGACGCTTAGCATCTGAAGATATTCTTGATCCATTGACGGGGGATCTTGTTGTTCCCGCCAATCAAGAATTGAATGAGGCCCGTGTGAAGACCATCGAGGAGGCGGGCATTGACCATATCAAGATTCGCTCAGTGCTCACATGCCAGGCTCGATGGGGCGTGTGTGTGAAATGTTATGGGCGAGATCTGGCCAGAGGGAAGTTGGTGGAATTAGGTGAACCGGTGGGGGTGATTGCTGCGCAGTCTATTGGTGAACCGGGTACACAGCTGACGATGCGGACGTTCCATATTGGAGGGACAGCGAGCAAAGTTGTGGAGCAAAGCGTTGTCGAAGCCCGTCATGATGGGGTGTTAAAATTCTTGAGTTTTGATGCCAAGAAGAATGCGGATTTTCATAGCGCGAACATGGCTGTCAAAAACAAGCAGGGCGAATGGGTTGTGATGAGCCGAAATGCCAAGATTGCCGTGTATGATGACTCCGGTCGTGAACGAGAGAAATACCCTGTCGTATATGGTGCGAAGATCAAGGTGAAAGATGGAACGCGTGTAACTGTTGGGCAAAAGCTTGTGGAATGGGACCCCTATTCACTGACAATTCTCACGGAAGTCGGTGGAAAGATTGCCTATGGTGATATCACTGAAGGCGTTACCATGAAAGAAGAAGTTGATGAGGTAACCGGTCTGTCCAGGAAGGTTGTGATTGAGCAGGCCGGAACGAATCTCCGGCCAAGAATTTCCTTGAAGGATGAAACCGGGAAGACGGCGAAATTGCCAGGTTCAGGAGCGCAGGCTCGGTACTTGCTTCCTGTTGGAGCGCATCTATTCGTGGAAAAGGGAGTGACCGTTTATCCCGGAGATGTGCTTGCGAAAATTCCTCGTGAGACGACCAAGACCAAGGATATTACGGGTGGTTTGCCCCGCGTGGCAGAATTATTTGAAGCCAGAAAGCCAAAGGAACAAGCAGTTATCAGTGAAATCGATGGCGAAGTGGCGTTTGGCGGCTTTGTGAAGGGCATGCGGAAAGTGACTGTTGATAATAAGATGGGTGATGAAAAGGAATACTTCATTCCCCGAGGCAAACATGTCAATGTGCATGAAGGTGATTGGGTGCGAGCTGGAGAGCCGCTCATGGACGGGTCAGCCAATCCACATGACATTCTGAGCGTATTAGGTCCCCGCGAACTTCAACGTTACTTGGTCAATCAAGTCCAGGAAGTGTATCGGCTTCAAGGTGTGACCATCAACGATAAGCACATCGAGGTTATCGCAAGGCAGATGCTCAAGAAGATCCGGATTGAAGACCCTGGTGATACGAGCTTTTTGCCAGGCACGCAGGTCGGGAAGTTTGCCTTTGCCGATGAGAATCAACGGGTTTTGGCAGAGGGAGGTAAGCCTGCTATTGGAAAGCCGGTATTGTTGGGTATTACCAAGGCCTCGCTCAGCACGGACAGCTTCATATCCGGTGCATCGTTCCAGGAAACGACACGTGTATTGACGGAAGCTGCCATCAATGGTCGAGTCGATGATTTAAGGGGCTTGAAAGAAAATGTGATTGTGGGGCGCCTCATTCCGGCAGGTACAGGTTTTTCCCATTATCGCGAAACGTTTGTACCGAAGCCGGTGGAAGAGTTGCTGACTTCAGAGCAGGAACAAGGCGCCGAGACAGTTCAAGTTCAAAAAGGACAAGAACTGCAAGTTCAATCTTCTTGAAAGTGGCAAAGGGTGTAGACGAGTTTCCGTCTTGACACCCTGGCTTGGACTCAATTAGAATCCGCCGGTTGCCCGCAAGGTGGTGAGAAGTTAACCGTAACATGGGTAGGGAGATTTTTTAATGCCGACCGTGAATCAATTAGTGCGGAAAGGGCGAAAAGTTCCAAACGTGAAAAGTAAGAGCCCTGCGCTTAATCGGTGTCCTCAGCGCCGCGGTGTGTGTTTGCGGGTGTATACTACCACCCCGAAAAAACCGAATTCCGCCTTGCGAAAAGTCGCACGGGTTCGTTTAACGACAGGAGTGGAGGTAACGACGTATATTCCTGGTATGGGACATAATTTGCAGGAGCATTCCATAGTCCTGGTTCGTGGTGGCCGTGTAAAAGACTTACCAGGTGTTCGGTATCATTTGGTTCGTGGTGCTCTTGATGCGGTGGGCGTTGCCAATCGAAAGCAGGGCCGATCGAAATATGGTGCTAAGCGTCCTAAGTAGGCACCAATAGTCAATTAAATTCTGGCGATCTGTAAGCGAGGGAACCGATGTCTCGTGGGCGAAGTGCAGTTGTACGGACCATATCTTCTGATTCGAGGTTTGGTGATACTTTAGTTGGAAAGTTCATTAATATCTTGATGCAAAAGGGCAAGAAAAGCACGGCGCAGCAGGTATGTTATGGAGCGTTTGATGCGATTCAGGGAAAAACCGGGAATGATCCACTCAAGGTGTTTCATTCCGCTCTGGGCAACGTGAAGCCCATGGTGGAGGTCAAGTCTCGACGCGTTGGAGGTGCCTCGTATCAAGTGCCTGTCGAAATTCGTCCTATCCGACAGATGGCATTAGCTTTTCGGTGGATTAAGCACAGTGCTGAATCAAGAGCGGGTCGAAGCATGCAGGAAAAGTTGGCGGCGGAACTTCTGGATGCCGCGAACAATACTGGGGCTGCTGTGAAGAAGCGCGATGAAGTCCATCGTATGGCTGAGGCTAATCGAGCGTTTGCTCATTATCGCTGGTAGAATCTCGTTCATTTTGCTGCGGGTGCTCCTTAATCCCTTGTCCCTTCATTCTGGGATTTGGCGGGAAGGAGCGTAGGTGCCCCAGTAGGGCTATGTTTGGAGGGTTTCTTGGGCCGAGATTATCCATTAGACCGAACGCGTAATATTGGCATCATGGCGCACATTGATGCTGGTAAGACTACTACGACCGAACGCATCCTTTATTATACGGGAATTTCGCATCGGATCGGTGAGGTACACGAGGGTGCAGCCGTGATGGATTGGATGGAGCAAGAGCGTGAGCGGGGTATTACGATTACCTCAGCGGCCACGACCTGTTTTTGGCAGGATCACAGAATCAATATTATTGATACGCCTGGTCACGTCGA
>JAYWMS010000131.1:0-4564 GCA_035873215.1 Nitrospirota bacterium
TCGAATCGGTCAGCACAAGGATAAGCTGAGGCTGGTGTTTGATTTAAAGATGGCATTGAATAAAGAACTCAAATATGCAGTCAGGGCACGAGGAAACCAACTCGCTGTGCGATTCGTCAAGGTTTAAACCTCGGTGTACACCACCACAAGGAGCCTGTTGAATACCTCTCTCACCTGTCCCATAAAGGCCCTAGACGAAATCGATGTCAGCAGCCGATGGGAATGGTCAAAGAAGTCCGCTGTGTCACCCGCCCCAACACAAGGGTGCCAAGACGCCCTTTTCCACGGGCAAGGCCGCAGCCAATTTGGCGCGCGGAGCGTACTCACAGTACGTGAGCACGGCAAAATTTGGAGAACGCTGCTGGCGGCTCCTTCGACCAGGCTCAGGACATGTTTTTTCAACATTCCCAGGAAAGTATTGTTCACTTCCTAAGGAGTATGAGGACACCATGTTGCGGTATTTAAATGCGGGTGAGTCCCATGGCCAGGGTCTTGTGGCAGTGCTAGAGGGGGTGCCGGCCGGCTTGCCGATCACGGCCGAAATGGTCAATCACGATCTGCTTCGACGCCAGGGAGGCTATGGTCGTGGTGGACGCATGCGAATTGAAAAGGATCAGATCGAGTTTACCTGCGGGGTGCGGAAGGGCAAAACGCTCGGTAATCCTCTTGGGCTCTTTATTCGAAACAAAGATTGGGAAAACTGGAAAGATATCATGGCAGTCGAACCCGGTCCTCCGTCGACAAAACGCGTGGTGACTCGACCGCGTCCGGGACATGCGGATCTAGTGGGTGCCATTAAGTATGGCCATCACGATATCCGCAATGTGTTAGAAAAAGCCAGTGCAAGGGAAACAGCCATTCGTGTCGCCATAGGGGGGGTGGCGAAGGCGCTCCTGGCACAGTTTGATATGCGAGTCGTGAGTTATACGATGTCGATTGGGCAGGTCGCCGCTCCACCAGTTGACGATCCACTAGCGGCATACGACCGCGCAGAAGAATCGCAAGTGCGATGCCCAGATACCGGTGCAGGGGAGAAAATGATTGAGTTAATCAGGTCGGCAAAACACAAAGGCGATTCATTGGGTGGCGTGTTTGAAGTCGTGGTGACGAATCCACCGATCGGACTTGGCTCCTACGCGCAATGGGATCGTCGATTGAGTGCGAGGCTTGGGATGGCGGCAATGAGTATCCAAGCGATGAAAGGGGTCGAAATCGGTTTGGGCTTTGAGTCAGCCAGACGGTTTGGCTCAGAGGTGCATGATGATATCTATCATGATGAGGCTGCTGGGCAATTCTATCGAAAGACCAATAACGCCGGTGGCTTGGAGGGGGGTATTTCCAATGGTCAGCCAATCGTTATCCGAGTAGCGATGAAGCCAATAGCGACCTTGTATAAACCAAAAAATAGCGTTGATATCGAAACCAAAGAAGCGTTCCAAGCGACAGTAGAACGATCAGATATTTGCACGGTTCCTGCTGCCGGTGTCGTAGGAGAAGCCGTGATTGCCTATGAGATGGCCAATGCCATGCTGGAAAAGTTTGCTGGGGATAGTCTCGAAGAAATGAAACGAAATTTTGATGCGTATCAAGAGTATGTCAAGAATTTTTCTGCAAAGTAAGGGTCCGTCACGAAATAACAGAACGATCCCCTGACCCTACCTGCTTCCTCTATTGATTCAGTCAACTATCTGGCGGAAAGGCTAGTGCTTCGTGGCTAAACAACAACGGCTTGCGTCTCAAATCGTACGAGTCTCATTGGGGCATCGAAGCTATAATATTGTCATCCAAGAAAAGGGCCTTTATCACTTAGGGTCGTATCTGCAAGACTTAGGGTTTTCCGGGAAAGTTGGGGTGGTCACGAATCCCTCAATACAGCAACTGTATGGGAATGTCGTGAAACGCTCACTGGGAAAAGTTGGGCTAGGATGTCATATGATCTGTCTGCCAGAAGGAGAGCGAGCCAAAACACTCAACTCCGTTTCCCGAATCGTTGATGAGTTGATGAGCGAACGATTTGAGCGTACCTCGGCGTTGGTAGCCTTGGGTGGTGGTGTGATCGGTGATATGACAGGATTTGCTGCGGCTATATACCTGCGAGGAATACCCTTTGTTCAGATCGCGACCTCTTTAGTGGCTCAGGTCGATTCCAGTGTGGGTGGAAAAACCGGCGTGAATCATCCACTCGGGAAAAACATGATTGGCGCGTTTTACCAGCCTGCCATGGTAATGGTGGACACGGACACGCTTCGGACCTTGCCTCCCCGTGAAATGGTCGCCGGGTTAGCTGAAGTGATTAAATACGGAATGATCGCCGATGGCGCATTCTTTCGGTTCTTAGAGGAGCGGATTGAGAAGGTGCTCCAAATGGATCAGCCTACGATCCAGTCCGTGGTGAAGCGTTGTTGCGAGATCAAGGCGGCGGTTGTCTCGAAAGACGAACGCGAATCAGGCTTGCGACGTATTCTCAATTATGGTCATACCGTTGGCCATGCCTTGGAGCGACTAGGGCGGTATCGAACGTATATTCATGGCGAGGCGGTAGGGATTGGGATGGTGTGTGAAGCGGATTTGGCCTGTTATCTGGGCCGTTGTTCATCTAATCTCGTCCGGCGACAACGTGACCTCATACAGCGCGTCGGGCTTCCCGTAGAAATGCCTCAGGTGAAGTTCCAAGATCTGTGGAAGGCCATGCTTCATGATAAGAAGGTTTCCCGAGGACATGTGCATTGTGTGCTGCCTCGATCAATCGGAAAAGTTGAGGTGAAGCCTCTGGTGGAGCGATCAGTCAAAACCTGGTTTGCCGGGCACCAGACAAAGAATGGAAAGGGGCGTGTGCTTGCGAAGAAGTCGGTGAAAAGAGGGAAGGTAACATGAGCCCCTCGGCATTAAAGAAGACGCGAAGAGGTAAAGACGTCAAGGTCGTGTTGCGTGAGCGAACGCGTGAAGTGGAAGTCCTGCATCGCATTAGTGAGTCTATTAGTAGCACCTTAGATTTAGGATCCGTGTTGAAGCATATCGTCGAGGTGGTCGTCGAAGTAACAAAGGCGGATTCCTGTCTCTTGTACCTCATTTCGGCGAATCGTGATGAATTGGTGCTGAGTGCCTCGAAGAACCCGCATCCGAAACTGATCGGACGGGTTTCCCTAGGACTGGGCGAAGGGATTACAGGCTGGGTGGCGCGAGAAAGGATGCGCGTCGTGATCCCGCGTCATGCGAGTGATGATCCACGATTCAGGGTTTTCCATAAACTACCTGAAGACCGCTTTCAGGCATTTGTGTCGGTTCCCATCGTCACAAAAGGCCATGTGGTCGGTGTCATTAATGTACAGCATAAACGGGCGAAGCGTTACCAAGATAGCGAACTCGCGCTCATGTCCACGATTGCCAATCAAGTAGGGGGGGCGATTGAAAACGCTCGATTATATGAAGAAATGCGTCAGCAAGCGCTGCAGTTGGATACCTTATCGCAGGTGTCGGAAACAGTGGCATCCGATCGATTGATCGATGATGTGTTGCAACTCATCGTGACGATGACGGCTCAAATGATGAATTCCAAAATCTGTTCCATTATGTTAGTTGATGAATCCACAAAGGAGTTGGGTATCGCAGCGACACAAAGCTTAAGTGATGCCTATCGACGAAAGCCGTCCTTGAAGCTTGGCCAAAGTATCAGCGGACGAGTGGTGAAGGAGCATCGATCTATTTATGTGCCTGATGTCACGAAAGAGGGCGGTTACTACTATCGGGACTTGGCAAAAAATGAAGGACTCTGTTCTCTCCTGTCTGTGCCGATGATGAGTAAGGATAAAGTTGTGGGTGTGGTGAATACGTACTCTTCGGCGCATCGAACCTTTACCACCGAAGAAACAAAGATTATGCAAGCCATTGCCAATCAAGCCGCCGTGGCGATCGAGCATACGCGGTTGATGGATAAGTCGTTTGAAATGCAAGAAGCACTGACCGTTAGAAAACTGGTTGAGCGTGCAAAAGGCTATCTCATGCAATCAAGAAAACTGTCCGAGTCCGAGGCGTTTAAACTCATGCAACGCCAAAGCATGAACATGCGAAAATCCATGCGGGAAATCGCGGAAGCCGTCATACTAGCTGGAGAGCTTGAAGGGAAGTGACAGATAATTAGCCAGGGAAGATGCGGGTGATAGGAAAGGACTTGGTTTTTATCTTTTAGAAAAATTCTAAGGAATATCAAAGGAAATTATTGAGATTGTGATCCTTTGACCTTTTTTTTTGTCATCCCCGCAGGTTTGTAGCGGGGATCCATCTTTCATTGTCCGACTATATCGACTCAGATCCTTAGCTTCCATTTTTAAAAATAGATCTATCCCCTTTTCCCCTTTAAGCTAAAATATGTATTCAAACTTTGGAGGATTTCCCTGGGCAGGAGAAGTGAGTTTTCAATGATACCAATATGCCTAATTATGGTAATGCTTATAGGTTGTGTCCAAAATGATGGAAGTGTACGGGTTGAACTTCCCCTGGAAATGTGGACACCTAGTTAAGCCGCCTTGGCCATTTTCTCAAACTCGGCTGGAGTAAGATAGCCGAG
>JAYWMS010000192.1:0-2388 GCA_035873215.1 Nitrospirota bacterium
CCATCATCACCAGCCAATTATGCAACAACGCCATCCCAACCAATATGATCGTGAAACGACGCGTCATGAGATAACTGGTAACAGCCTCCTCCCATAGGTCATCGGGGTCTTGTCAACTTAAGGCAGATTTGGCTGATTGGACGTGTGGAACCCAATGTGTGTTCCCTGATAAATCATATGGATTATCTTGAGGCGAATTGTCTGTTCAGAGTAGAATTTTCGTTCAGTTGACAATACCTGGTTGCCCATTTCACCCCCGCATTAGGAATTCGAGACCCACAGCCAAACCCTGCGCAACTTGACAATGCCCCTCCGATCATTTCACCGGGAATGAGACGATGATGCCCCCCATGACATCGTTGAGCTTGTAGTTCTTCCTCGGACTGAGCGGGTGGTCATTGTGACAGGTTACGCAGGCTTGAGAGACCGCTCTATCCGCATAGATCGCTTTAAAGTGGCCCCTGATCGTACTCGTATGTACTGCATTTGGATCATCCGACACCGCCTGTAATCCTGTTCGTTCCAAGTCCGAGTCCGGCAAATTGGTCCCATCAATCGGCCACAGGCTTGCTAGCCGGTACTTCAGGCCGGTTCCCCTCCTTTCCACCTCAAGCCCTGCAAACTGCAGCAATTGAGCTGGAAGAGGAAGCTGGTCCTTCTGGGCCCAGTCTTCTGACGCAAAGGCTTTCTGATGAAGCTGCATCCTTTCCACCACGAGGGAGGCATACAGGGTCCGGTCCGCTTCAATGATCGCATGGACATAGTCTGCAACCAACTTTGGTGAAACACAGGCCTCGCTGCCTGCTTCTTTCGCTCCCAACGAACAGCCCACATACGCGACCAACGCGAACCCAGCAAGAAGAGTTCCCCGCAAGAAACCTGTTTTGATCATGACAACACCTCCTTTGTGCATTCCCTTAGAAAGATTCCCTAAAGAACATCAGCTATTCAAAGGCTGTAGCACTGAATCTCCAGGTGGGCGTAGGCGGTTCTTCTCACCCGTTGTTAAAAACATGAAAGCCCTCAGGGCGTAAAACACCCTGAGGGCTTCATAATTAATTTCGACAATGAGGACTTAATCCAAAGATAAGTTTCCCCATGGGAGTATCCCTTGGTTTATAAAAAATTTTGCTCCTCTTTGAAAGGAAAGTAAAGCCTATTGGCTTTAAAAAACCCTGAAACGAAACTCTTTCAGACCCCGCATGGTCAAGAAACTCGAACTCACTGGTTGAATTGGATTTCCATCATAAGTCCAAGCTCTTGTCCCTTCAAATAATCCCTACCGAATCTTTTACAGAATCCGGGGTCTCAGTAATGCGTTGACGGGGTCCTGACCAAGGCTTGTGATGGTGGTTGCTTACCAGAGAAGGTAGGATCTCGTTTCAAGAATTGGTGGCCTATTGAAATACGACTACCGCGAGGCCGCATGAGTTTGTTGACCATACGACGATTGACCCCCTCGCTGCTTCTTTGGTACTTTTCTGAAAGCCACAAGAGCCCGTTTAATTTTCCTATTCCCGAGAGAAGGAACATCATTATTTCTGAGAGGCTGTGGTTGGCTTGCACTTTCTCCCCAAATGGATTTTGAGTTTTTCCCAAAAGCACGGATTCATTCGTGATGCGTATTTTTCGTGTTTTTTCAGCCTCTCTCTTTTTACAATTTTCGTCCCATTCTTAATCGAAATCGTTGTCCCCCCATTAATCTATTCTGAGCAATCGGTAGTTGCCGTTGCGACCTACGAGGGCGTTATTAACCCAGTGTCTAGTGAATATTTACATGATGCCATTGAATTTGCTGAAACCGAACACGCTCTGTGTCTCGTGTTTCAACTGGATACACCAGGTGGCTTAGATTCCTCAATGCGGTCTATGATCAAGGATATGACGGCTTCTCGGATTCCCATTGTGGTCTATATTTCTCCCTCTGGAGGACGAGCCACATCAGCAGGGGTATTCATCACCTTAGCCGCCCATATTGCTGCCATGGCACCGGGAACAACCATCGGCGCCGCACACCCTGTTGCCATGGGAGGGGCCCAAATGGATGAGGTGATGAAAAAAAAGGTGGAAAATGATTCCGTAGCCTATATCCACTCCCTAGCTGAACGGCGAGGGCGCAATGTCAATTGGGCCGAAGATGCCGTACGCAAGAGTGTGTCTGCAACAGACACCCAAGCCAAAGAGCTAGGGATTATTGATCTCGTTGCCCCAAGCTTAGACCAATTGCTCCAAGAACTTCATGGACGAGAAATCAAACTTGGGGCCAAAACCATTAGGTTGGCAACTGAAAATTCCGTCATCCGGGAATTCCCTATGGGATGGCGGCTAGAAGTGCTTAAAGCCATCAGCGATCCCAATATTGCCTACGTGCTCATGACCATTGGCATG
>JAYWMS010000228.1:0-5594 GCA_035873215.1 Nitrospirota bacterium
GTGTGCTCTTCCGATCTACCCGTGACAACACTTCCGTCACAAACCGATCGGGAGTAATACCGTCCGCTTCGGCTTCAAAGGACAGAAGCACGCGGTGGGATAAGACATTATGAGCAATCGCATGAATATCCTCGGGTGAAACATAATCCCTTCCGTTCAACCATGCATGAGCACGAGCACAGCGCTCCAAACCAATCGTGGCGCGAGGACTTGCCCCAAACCGAATCCAGCGACCCAGGTCCTCGGCATACTTTCCCGGTTCTCGCGTAGCCATGACCAGATGAACAATATAATCTTCAAGTGCAGGCGACAGGTGCAGGTTTAAAATGATTTTGCGTGCAGCAAACACGGTTTTTTGTGGAACAGGAGTCCAACCGGCCGGTAATCCTCTTGCCTCTGTCCGACCCTGTTCGCGAACAAGCTGTGCAATTTTCTTTTCCGATTCGAAATTCGGATACCCCACCTGCACATACATTAAAAAACGATCCAACTGTGCTTCAGGCAGCGGGTAGGTCCCCTCTTGTTCAATAGGATTTTGGGTTGCCATGACCAAAAATAGCTCGGGGAGGGGATAACTATTCCTTCCGATAGTGACTTGCCGTTCAGCCATCGCTTCCAACAGCGCGGACTGCACTTTAGCTGGCGCACGATTGATTTCATCCGCCAAGACCAAGTTATGAAAGATCGGTCCATGTTGAAAGCGAAACGATCCATCCTGAGGCCGATAGATATCGGTCCCGGTAAGGTCGGCTGGCAATAAATCAGGAGTGAATTGAATTCGATGGAAGTCAGCCTCAATACCTGAGGCTAATGTTTTAATCGCGGTAGTTTTGGCGAGTCCTGGGGCACCTTCAACCAACAGATGCCCATCCGCTAATAAGGCAATCAGCAATCGGAGAGTGAGCCCCTCTTGTCCGATTATCTTCTGATTGAGGTACTGCTGAAGTTGATGAAACTGCGCGTGTTCAGATTCAGACATAAACCTTGACGAAAATGCAACCAATCGGATGATTTTTAATTTTCAGTTTTTCCTGAAAAAATTGGGTTTTCTTTAGGAATACCAAAAGGCCTTCATGCCTGTCCATGTTATTGTAAAAAACAGAATAAGTCTGTCAAGGCTTGTCCTGAGCTTGACTAAATGTCCGAGGTATGACCTGCCGCGACCTGTACGACTCCGCGCATGATGGGATGGAGAGAGCAATGATAGGAAAAGGTCCCAGTGGGAAGTCCCGACACTTCAAAGATACCGGAGGGAGGAATCGGGCCTGATTCAAACGCACAGAATCCTCCACCGCGGCACCCATCATGCGTAATCGTATGGTGCGTACCAGTAGGATTGTCCCATCGAATCAGGGCACCCTCAACAACCATCGCGATGTCAGGCGAAAAATACGGAGACCACGATTCCATGTGAATACGAAAGGCGCTCGGGGACGCGACTCCCTCCGACACCAGCAATAGGAAAAGCACCAGAACGCCAGCCAGCAACCATAATTTGTTCAAGTTCCCACCCATTCACATACGTGTATACTCATTGCATGTCCTCAGATTTTCTTCAGATTCCGAACCATTCTCGCGGTGTGCTCTTTCCTCTGAACCAACGTTTCCGTCCAACGACGCCAGGAAAACTCTTGCGACGTCACCCAGAACGGTGTTGGCCCGTTTTTCCTCATAATATTTAGTATACACCCGGGCCTCCTAGCCTGCAGGCAACGCATCGAAAACTCTCTTCATGGTAAAAAAGTAGTTTGGGCGAGGAGTCACGGCATTCCCCACCACTTGGCCATCAATTCCATGTAGGTTGAAGACTGGCGTGCCCTAGAAGAACTTCTGTTAGCTGATTGAAAACAGAATCCGCGGAAAATTGGCATTCTAAACTTTGTTGTTTTTCAACTCAGCTAACGAATAATGAGTGCCGCGCCAGGTAATACCTCCGTTCCATAATGTCAGAAAGGTAGCTCTCCATTGGATGTAAAGAAGCAACGAGATCGTGACGGGAAGCAAAAACCCATGCCAGGGTTTGACCCCATACGGGGCCATTCCATAGGCAAAGCTGCCGATCATGGTGAGGACCGTCATCCCCAACCAAACTTGGCAAACGCCTGATGTCATCCAGAACCCCACCCATGGCCAGAGGTGAATCAGCAAGGTCCCCAACGTCGCGAGGATCACGAAAGACACACGGTATTCCATGCCGGCAAACATATTTTTCATGAGCCCATCAATTAATTCTGAGACTGAGCGATACCATTCCACTGACACCATACCTGTCCCATTCAACACCTCTTGTCGATACCCGGAACGCTTGATCAGCTTGCCCAATTTGAGATCGTCATCCGGTCTGAGACGTAACGCTTCATGCCCACCTATCGCGTGATAAACAGACGTGCGGACTAAATTGAACGCGCCAATGCCCATATACCGTCGGCTTCGTGGATCACGGGCTTTCCAAGGTTGAAACAATAAGAACATAAACATTCCGAACGTGGCTGATATGACATGTAGGAACGTTCCCGGCATCGTGTCTTCCGGTATCACGGTCATATGATCAAGTTGATGCTGCTGCACATAGTGCATGGCATTTCGCAATGCCAACGGGTGAAACACAATGTCGGCATCCGCAAACAAAAGAAATTCTCCGATTGCATTGTGTGCGGCCCGTTGCAACGCATGAGTTTTTCCCAGCCAGCCTTGAGGCAATGTATCTATCTGTTGAACCTTTAGCCGCGAATCTTGCTGAGACATTTTCTGGAGAATGCTGCCCGTACCATCTGTCGAACGATCATTGACTACACAAATCTCCAGGTTCGGATAGTCCAGTGCCAGGACGGATTGGAGCGCCTGACAAATATTCCGCTCTTCATTTCTAGCCGGAATGATGATAGTTACTTTTGGATGGGGTTCTGAAACATCAACAGCGATGCTCTTCAGACAAACCAGGGCATCGCGTTTCACACACAGGAGAACGCCAGCGATGATCCAAAATCCTGCAGCCAGCATGGCCACGATTAATGAAACGGTTTCCATGGCTTTCAGTCTTCACACTCTACTTTGTGTGTTTTAAGTCTATACCAATAGGTTGCCCTGAATATAACAGGGGCTCCCCTTTCCCCCCTTCCTTTCAAAGGAGGGGAATTGGAGTTCGTGAGCAAGATGGTAATTTTCCTTTGGACCGTTGGACTTCCAACAAAAATTGCCAAGTTTTTGACTTAGCCCACCACCATCGGCACCCGAGATACCTCTCCCAGACGTCAAACTGTGATTCTATAAAGGTTTTTCGGTTTCACCACATGCCATCCGATTTCACAATTTTTGGTACGCTTTTTGCGTAATAGTGAATGATGCACGCCATAGATTCATGGCGAGCAAGCTAACATTCACTTCGCTCGAACTGAGGGGCCTATGGTACTTGACCCTAGAACGCGATTAGCCAAGACACTCTTGCAAGGAAATGAGAACACTTCGTCTCCCGCACCGTGGTTATTCCAAACACGAACCAATGCACCAGGAGGCCAGCGAACGATGACGGCAAAACGAAGGAAGATGAATGCGTTAACGGAAGCACTTCTGGATCCGTTCACAACAATTCAGGAAGGAGAGCTAGCGTCGCTCATGCTTGTAGCAAAACGACGTACGATTGTCAGGCCATCACCACCCTCGAAGTAAATCTCAACCCCGAGTGACTGTAGCCCAATCCACCCGTCAGACAGGTGAACCAGGCACTTCCGGAATCAGGCGCTTGACCAGCCTTTCCATGGTCAACCCTTGAACCACGATCGAGAACACGACCACCACATACGTCATGGCCAGGATGACATCCCGATCGGGACCTGCTGGTAGTGACAGCGCCAAGGCCACACTAATCCCGCCTCGCAACCCACCCCACGTCATGAGCCAAATCGCTCCCGGTGTAAATGTGCGCCCATATTTGAGCAGTGAAAAAGGTAGGCCAATGGCAATCAGCCGAGCCGCCAGAATGAGTGGAATCATTGCCAGACTGGCAAGCAAATAGTCTTGCGTAAAGGTCAACACCAAGACCTCGAGCCCGATCAGCACAAACAACACGGCGTTTAAAATCTCATCAACCAATTCCCAGAACAAATCCAGGTGTTCGCGGGTCTTGTCGGACATGGCCAACACACGACCCTGATTCCCAATGAGTAAGCCAGCCACGACAATGGCAATGGGTCCAGAAAGATGGAGGGCATTCGCCAACGCATAACCTCCCGACACTAAGGCCAAAGTGATAATCACTTCGACTTGATATTGGTCGATACTTTTCAATAACCGGTACGCGGTGTATCCCGCTGCCAATCCAAAGACCAGCCCCCCAATCGCTTCTTGCGCAAACAAGCCGGCCACATGCCCAAAATCCAATTCATGCTGGCCGATCGCCAATTCCGCCAGAACCAAAAAAATCACGACTCCGATGCCGTCATTGAACAATGACTCCCCTGTGATTTTGACTTCCAGACTTTTGGGGGCCTTCGCATTTTTTAAGATACCCAATACAGCAATCGGATCGGTCGGAGAAATGAGCGCGCCAAACACCAGGCACACCAAGTATGACAGTGGAACATCGAGCACCTGCAAGACCCACCAGGCCAAAGTACCGACAAGAAATGTCGACACGACGGTGCCGACGGTTGCGAACAACCCAATCGTCCATTTCTGATCGAATAAATCGTTCAGATTGACATGTAGCGCCCCCGCGAATAACAAAAAACTTAACATGCCGTGGAGTAATGTCTTATTAAAATCAATCGTGCTGAGCCAAGATTCCGCGTCAGCTCCGAGATGAAAGCCAAACAAATCGACCACCTGTAGAATGAGGGATGCCACAAGCGCGATCAGCATCACGCCGATGGTGACCGGCAAACCGATAAAACGATGGTTGATGTAGGAAAATCCTGCAGTTAGGGTGATGACGATGGCCAGAATGTTAAAGAGTTCCATGGCGATATCCTAACAATAAGACGAATTAGTATTGGGAAGCCATCACGCGCGAGAGGACTTTGCACCCTGCATTTCAGAGATGCCAAGGGGCAATCGTTGCTGAAGTACTATCGGCTGGGAAAATTCAGTGAGCAATGAATATTTACCTTTGAACCCAGGACAGAGTAGTGAAATGTTTGGGGACCTTCACCCACGGTGCATTTCTTACGTGTGCCTCATTCTTCCAATAGCCTGGGGAGCAAGGTTGAAGACTTCACCATGAACCAATAGGCAAGCGATTCACTCCTCACAAATTCATTGTCTCGGCAACGGAAAGATCTCATCAAAAAACAACTGCATGTGTTGCCACGATCGTTCATCGGCCTGTTTGTTATATTGCAATGCGTCCATTCCATGGGCGTCTGCCCCCGGGTTCGTAAAGCTATGACGGGCTCCTGCATAGATGACCATCTGCCAATCGATCTTCGCTTTATCCAAGGCATTGCGAAACTTTCGCACATGCTCTTCTTTCACAAACGGATCCAGGTTCCCATGAGCAAGGAACAGCTTGGCTTTGGTCTGGCGAGCCGTTTTGCGATCGGGCAAAGGCAGTGATCCATGGAAGCTCACTGCGCCTCGAATGTTTGCTCCACTATATG
>JAYWMS010000284.1:0-2445 GCA_035873215.1 Nitrospirota bacterium
CTGTCTACGTATACACGGATGTTTGTGGAACGATTGGATCGGCCTGAGGTTGATCATATTGAAAATATCCGTCCTGCCATTGGGATTGAACAAAAGAACTCAGTTCGAACGGCACGTTCAACTGTCGGAACCGCCACGGAAATTTCCGATCATCTCCGCTTACTGTTTGCCACTATTGGCAAACCGATCTGTCCGAATTGTCAGGTCGAGGTTCGTGCGGATCTGCCGGAAACCGTTGTGGTTGAGTTGTTGGAACGTTTTCCGCAAGGTCGAGCCATGGTGCTGTTTCCATTAGTCAATGTGAAAGCAAGCAAAGGATCATCAATTGTTGATTGGTTGCTTCACCGGGGGTTTGTTCGGGTACTAGTAAAAGATAGGGTGTTATCCCTCGATGGGTCGGATCACCTACCAAAACGATGGCCTAAGTTAATCTATGTGGTCCTGGATCGGTTGGTGATTCGCCAAAATAATCGCACTCGGTTAATGGAAGCCGTTGAAACTGCCTATCGAGAAGGTGATGGTCAATGCCGAGTTGATGTCATTGACCACGGGGCATTTTATTACAGCGCAGAGGCGCAATGTAAGACTTGCGGGTATCGAGCGGGCTCTCTGCGTCCGGTCTCCTTTTCTTTCAATCATCCGTTAGGCGCCTGCTCGGAATGCAAAGGGTTTGGCAATGTGTTGCGCTATGACGAAGCGCTTGTGGTGCCAGACCAAAACATATCGCTGGCTGCAGGTGCGATTGAACCCTGGACCAAGCCCTCTACCCTGAAGTGGCAGCACCAGTTGCTGCGCGGCGCAAAACTGCATGAGATCGATACCACCACCCCCTACAAGAAGTTGTCTAAGGATCACCGTCAATTGATCTGGAAGGGTGGAAAAGGGCTCAAAGGGGTCGATAAGTTTTTCCAAACACTTGAAAGAAAGCGGTACAAACTGCATGTGCGGGTGTTGCTAAGCCGGTACCGTAGTCCTGTGTCATGTCACTCCTGTGATGGAAGTCGACTCAAGCCGGATGTCCTGAATGTCAAAATTCATGGTGAAAATATCCATGAGATTTCTCAATTAACTGTACGGCAATTAGATACGTGGTTGCAGGACCTACCGCTTTCGTCCTTTGAGACTGGGATGGTAGGAGATGTTTTCCCTCGCCTGAGACATAAACTGGGGTTTCTGTTGCGGGTGGGGTTGGATTATCTCACGTTATTACGGGAGACCCGGTCACTTTCCGGTGGGGAGGCGCAGCGGATCTCTCTTGCGAATCAGTTAGGTTCTCACCTGGTTGGCACGCTCTATGTGCTGGATGAGCCGACCATCGGGTTGCATGCGCGAGATACGGCTACGCTTGCTACGATTTTGAAAGAGTTGGCTCATCGTGGAAACACGGTGGTGGTGGTGGAGCATGATCGTCAGGTCATTGAGCAGTCCGACCATGTGATTGAACTTGGCCCATTTGCAGGAGAGCAGGGAGGATCTATTGTTTGTGCCGCACCTGGTCCTATTTTTCTCAAAGATCCTCATGCCATAACGGCACGTTATCTGCGGGGTGATGAAACCGTTGAGGTCTCGAAGGACCGTCGGTCTGGGAATGGTCGCTTTCTTACCCTTCATGGGGCTTGTGCGAATAATCTCCAGAATCTCAGGGTACGCTTTCCCTTGGGCATGTTGGTCTGTGTGACGGGAGTCTCAGGGTCAGGGAAGAGCACCTTAGTGGAGCAGACTTTATACAAAGCAGCTGCGCGGGCTTTTGGTCTGGACTTTCTTCCGATGGGACATTTCGACTCAATAGACGGACTTTCGAATTTGCGTACGGTTCGCTTGATTAATCAAGACCCCATTGGCCGGACGCCTCGGTCGAATCCGATTACGTATTTGAAAGGCTATCAAGAGATTCGACGGTTGTTTGCTTCAACCCTTTCTGCGCGACAGCAGGGACTCAGTGCCTCGCATTTTTCTTTTAATTCTGGCGAGGGGCGCTGTTCGCGGTGTCAGGGGAACGGGCGGGAAAAGCTCGAGATGTATTTTTTTGAAGATTTGTACGTGGTCTGTGAAGACTGTGAAGGACGGCGGTTTCGACCTGAGGTGTTGGGCGTTCGGTGGCATGGCTATTCCATTGATGAAGTTCTGAACCTGACCGTCCAAGAAGCCCAAGGGGTTTTCTTTGATGTGTCACCCTTGTTGCAGCGAATCTTTACCCTGTTGCAAGACCTTGGATTGGGCTATTTGCGCTTGGGACAACCCGCTCCGAGCTTGTCCGGTGGGGAAGCCCAGCGCTTAAAGATGGCGGCTGACCTGGTATTGAACTCTGACAAACGTCAACCAAAGATTTCTCCCCAGTTATCCGGTGCCTCTCCCATGAATTCAACGAAAAACACTCAGGCTTTACCTCGCAAAATTCGGGAGGCCGAGAGGCAATCATCCTGTGAACGGGGTATACTCTATATT
>JAYWMS010000262.1:0-2141 GCA_035873215.1 Nitrospirota bacterium
CCAGGCCCGGTCATGGTTTCCCACTCCGCGAGGACAGCGGGATCTATGTAGGAGGTAGGAGAACTCCGATTCTCTGATTCTTGGACCTGTAATTCAGATTCACCGTATGACAGATTCTCAATTTGTGTGGGGCTCTTCTCAGAGAGATCTTTGTTTGTTGGAAGCCACCGAGCCAACACTGCCTCTAACTCCTCCCTCTTAATCGGTTTGGACAAATAGTCATCCATGCCTGCAGCCAAGCACCTCTCTCGATCACCCTGCATAGCGTTGACAGTGATATCAATGAATGGTGTCCGTATTTCGGAACATTGAAGACGACGAATTTCTTGAGTGGCCGCATACCCATCCATTTCTGGCATTTGACAATCCATCATCACGACATCGTAGGATTTGCGCGACAGCGCCTCCACTGCTTCTAGACCATTCGCGACCACATCCACCCGATGCCCCATCTGCTCCAAAATCAAGACCGCGAGTTGCTGATTGACGGTATGATCGTCGGCAACCAATATACGGGAACTTCCCATAGACATTCGTTCTCGTACCGTATGTTTGGTAATCAACTGATTAGGGAAAGGCTGACTCTCGTGTTCTGATGGGCAGAGGATTAATTCGAGGCATGCCTGAATTTGTGATTTTCGGACAGGTTTAGTGAGGTACCCCGCAAACCCTGCATCGTGAGCCAGTGCAGCGTCTCCTCTTCTACCAACGGTAGTGACCAAGACTAATTTTGTCTTCGAAAATACAGGGTCGGCCTTTATGGTCTTAGCCAAAGTCATTCCGTCCATCCCTGGCATTTCCAATTTCACGAGGGCCAGATCAAACGGTTTCCCACTCTTCACCGCTGCCGTCATAAGCACTAAAGCTTCCGCTGGGGTTGGCGCTTCTACACCATCCATTCCCCAATCCATACAATACTTCGTCATGAGAAACCGATTTGCTGGATGATCGTCAATGCAGCATACTCGAAACCCCTGTAATGGCATTCTCAACTTGTTATCCTCTTGTAGGGACATGACTTGTTTCTGTAATCTCACTGTGAACCAGAACAGGCTGCCTTTGCCTAACTGGCTTTCCACACCAATTTCCCCACTCATTTGTTCAACCAACTGTTTACTGATGGCAAGTCCCAGCCCCGTCCCACCAAATTTACGGTTTGTTGAACTATCCGCTTGGGAAAAGGATTGAAATAATCGTTTCCTCGTTTCAGGGCCAATACCAATTCCAGTATCCGACACTTGAAACCGAACAACTACCTCTTCCTCTGTTTCCTCTAACTGCCAAACCTGCACCGTGACCTCCCCCGATCCCGTAAATTTGATGGCATTGCCAACAAGATTCATCAGGACTTGCCGTAATCGGCCGGGATCACCGAGAACGGCCGTATGCACATCAGCAAACACCCAACCCACCAACTCCAACTTTTTTTCAGCCGCTTTTTCAGCTAGCAGTTCCAAGGTTTCTTCCAGGGCCACTCGCAGGTCGAAATCGATGGTTTCAAACTCGAGCTTACCGGACTCCATCTTTGAGAAATCTAAAATGTCATTGATGATCGTTAACAAGCCTTCTCCAGAGGAAGAGACCATTTCTGCATACCGCCGTTGAGTCGGGGTGAGATCGGTCTCTAATAGAAGACCGATCATGCCAATCACACCATTCATAGGTGTCCGAATTTCATGACTCATGGTTGCAAGAAAGTCTGCCTTGGCCTGCACTGATGCTAACGCTTCATCGCGTGATACCGCTAAAGCCGCCTCCGCCCTTTTCTGTTCTGTGACATCATGCACATACAACGTGATTCCTTTGGATTCTGTAAGATAGGTCACCTTCACTTCAAAAATTGATCCTGCAAAACCTTTTTCCACAATACAGTTTGTGTCACCACCCCGTAGAAAGAAAGAAATCAGGTCGGGCAAACTAGAGAGAAAAGGATGATCAGAGGACCCTACTACTAGGCCGGGAATCTGTTGTTCGGCAGCGGGGTTCACGTAGGTTACGATGCTCTCTAGGTCAGTTTGTATCACAGGGTTAGGATTATTTTTAGGAAATGAACTCAAGCGAATCAGATTTTCTTCCAGCGCTTTTCTTTCTCGGATGTCACGGATAAACGCACAAAAAATATACGTTCCCTCCCAAGGAAT
>JAYWMS010000418.1:0-8100 GCA_035873215.1 Nitrospirota bacterium
TCCCATCGCCCAAATCGAGACGTCTAGCCCCAGTTCGGAATCCGTGAAGGCGGGAATATAGACTGGCACATTTTTTAGGAATGCACTCTTTAGAATGCCAGGTCCGGGGTAATCATCGGCTAAGGTTCGTCCGAGTTCTCGGGTCAACAATTCTGAAGACAGCGTTTGTTTGGGCGCGAGCCGACTTAAGGTTTTTCTTGCGACTTGTTCAACATGATTCAGATTTAATTCCATTTCCAGTGTGTCATAGACTCGATTGTAGCCTTTCTCATACAGCTCTACATCATTCATAGAGGGCTGATATTTGTAATGCGTCTGCCCAACGGCCTCGCTCATCCCATGAGCAAGCAGCGCACCAGTAGATATCACTGCTTGGACCATATTCCGGTCAATCATCGTACAAATGATTTTCCCCATTTTGGCTATGGTCATGGCACCCGACAGGGTGAGGACCACAAAACAATCCGGGTCATGGACCATCGTCTTTAGGATGTCAAAGGCTTCTCCTAACCGCCTGCCGCCGAAAGCGGTTCGGCGCATGGCATGCAGAAGATCGGCAAAGGAATGGATTTGTTCAGGGTCTAGGGCTTCCAGGGCCTCTAACCCATCGCTGGCTCCATCATGAAATGATCTCATTGGCTGCCGTCCTAATATTTGAGAAATGACGTGTTTAAATTCAGGTCGATGCCCTACTGTTCATGGAATGTTTATGGTTTGTTTCGGGTCATGGCCAATCGGATGCCTTCAGCAGAGGTGTGATCCCTGCCTTCTTGGAGTGGACAATCTGAGGAGGAAAAAGTGGTAGTCCCAACGGGATTTGAACCCGTGTCTGCACCTTGAGAGGGTGCCGTCCTAGGCCAAGCTAGACGATGGGACCTTCTGATTGACTCTTGAAGATGTCTGTGTCGCCAGACCATGTTGCCATGATCTGCATGGATCAAACCCTCAGAGAAACCCAATAGGCAATCTGACTCTACCATTAGCTTCTGTCTTAGTGCAATTAGAGTGGAAACGACATGAACAGAGGAAAGTTTGCATTGGAAAAGTCAAGCGGATGGATCTTGGTCTAAGCCTGGTGAGGGCTTACGGCTTGATCGAGAGATAGATCGTTCCTGCTCCACGTTTGAGGAGCAGAAGAACCGGAGTTTTTGTACCCAGTTTTTCGGTCAGCGCGGAATAATCCTCGATAGTCCGAACCGGTTTACGATTGATTTCGATAATGATATCTCCCTTCCGGAGTCCTGCCTTTTGCGCAGCACTGTCTGGGTTCACACTGCTAATCATGACACCCTCATTATTCTTGGTGCGGCCATGCGGAACCTGCTCGACGGCCATTCCCGACAGTGCATGGTTTTTCGGACTTTCTCTATTCGAACTTCTCATGGCGGTGAGGTTCTTAGGCAGTTCACCAATAGACACGGAAATGGCTTTTGTTGCCCCATCCCGGAGGACCTCGAGGGAGATCGTTGAACCTGGGCTGGTATCTGCGACAAGTGATCGAAGATGAGTGGGGTCTTTAACGGCATGGTTCTGATAGCGGCGGATGACGTCACCTCTATTGAGCCCGGCATCTGCCGCGGGGCTATGGTCAACGACATCTCCAACGAGCGCCCCTTGAGAATCGGGTGCGTGAAATTGTTCTGCCAGTGCAGGAGTTAGTTCTTGAATGGAAACGCCGAGCCAGCCTCGAATTACCTTCCCATGGTCAATGAGATTCACCATTACTCCTTTGACCATGTTACTGGGAATCGAAAAGCCGATGCCCATATAACCGCCTGTTCGGGAAAAAATCGCTGTATTGATTCCGATTAACTGGCCTTGCAAGTTGACAAGGGCTCCACCTGAATTCCCGGGATTAATGGCCGCATCGGTCTGTATAAAGTCTTCGTAGTCCACAATCCCCATGTTGGCTCTGCCAATGGCGCTGATGATTCCCATGGTCACGGTTTGGTTGAGTCCGAAGGGGTTCCCGACGGCCAGCACAAGTTCCCCGACCTGTAGCATTCCGGAATTCCCCCACTCGAGTGTCGGAAGGTCTTGTGCGTCGATTTTGATCACAGCCAAGTCAGTTTTGGGATCGGTACCGATGAGCCTTGCCGGAAATTTTCTTTTATCTCCCAGCAACACGGTTAGTTCATCCGCCTGTTCCACGACGTGGTTATTCGTGATGATATAGCCGTTAGCACTGACAATAACGCCTGATCCCAACCCCGGTTCTTGTCGTGGTTGCGGGTTCCGAAACCGCTGTCCGAATTCCTCCCCAAAAAACCGCCGAAAGAATGGATCATCAAAAAATGGTGATGGACTCCCTTGTTGGTTATTCCCGGCTTTTCGTGAGGATGAAATATTCACGACTGAAGCCATGGCTTTTTTGGATACTTTGATGAATGTCTCATTCGCAGGAAATGCCAATCCGACTGGCTGAACGATGGGCATAGGATCTCGGGTGGAAGCCGGCATGGGAATCAAAGATCTGGATTCTGCTAATGGTGGTGTCTCATCAGCAGTTGGAGAACACTGGATGAAAGTCATCGACAGTGTGAGACTCAGCACAAAGAATTTCCAGCTGGCTCGGTGTGGGGTTGTTCTGGGATTGGTAGGGAGCATCCGGGTTTTTCCGATTTAAGTCATCGCGCCTTCGTTGGTCGAACAAAGTCTCTCGTAAGTTAGGGAGACTATCGGTCAGGATGTATCAGAGTCTTGAAATATATTCCCCGAATGAGATGGTTGCCAAGGTCACATGAGTCAAAGAATGGGAGAGGCGCGTGTTTGTTTGGATGCGGTTAGTCCGGCTGACAGGCTTCCGGAATCACCTGTACGCCGTTCGGGGACCCCACGAGCACGAGGGACGTGAGTCCGGTAAATAAGCCATGTTCCACGACGCCAGGGATTTGGCTGAGTAGGTTTCCCGTTTCCCTGGGATTTGTAATGCAATCGATGTGAACATCAAAAATATAGTTTCCGGAATCGGTTTTGAAAGTTGTTCCGTTCTGGGTGCGTAGCGAGCCATGCCAACCTTCCCGTTGTATGTAGCGAGCCGTGTTGGGCCATCCGAATGGGATGACTTCGATGGGTAATGGCATCGGCATTCCTAATGCAGGCACACATTTGGCTTTGTCCACGATGACGATAAACTGTTTCGCTGCCTTCGCGACAATTTTTTCCCGCAATAAGGCGCCCCCTCCGCCCTTAATAAGGTTAAATCTGGGGTCGACTTGATCCGCGCCATCGATAGCTACGTCCAAAACCCACTCTCCTTCATCCGGGAGCAAGGGAATTCTGAGCTGTTCTGCCAATCGTCTGGTCGCATCCGAAGTCGGGATACCTTGGATGTGCATTCCGTCCTGAATGCGCTTTGCCAGAGCTTCGAGAAAATATTTAACCGTTGATCCTGTCCCCAGTCCTATCAACTGTCCATCTTGGACATAGTTCATGGCCGCTTCGGCAGCAGCCTGTTTGCCCGTTGCGATGGCTTGATCTGATAGATGTTCCGACATGGTGGCCGTTATGATTCTCCCAGAAGCTGCGAGCCAAATGAGGCGGAACCCAAGAGGGCAGCTTTGTCGTTCAGAATTACGTGTACGGGAACGTTTGAAAGAAGCCGTTTGTAACGTCCCTTCGAAACAAAGGCTTGCAAAAACCGCGCTTCACGAAGCTTGGGAAGAATCTGGGGTGCAATTCCCCCGCCTATATAAATGCCGCCGGTTGTCAATCCTTTGAGTGTGAGGTTCCCTGCTTCACCTGCCAATATCGACACAAAGAGATCCAGGGCCTGAACGCAAATGTCGGGTTTCCCATTCAGCCCAGCTTCAGCAATCAATGCGGCAGGGTCACCTGTGAGCAGTGTTTCCGCAAACCATGTGGGTTCATTTTGTTTCGTGTCGCGTAAAAATTGATAGATAGTGTGCAGACCGTCTCCTGATAAAATTCGTTCAAAACTGATGTGTAAATAACTTGTGCGAAGATAGCGTAGGAGGTCAATCTCGACGTCGGTGTTTGGGGCGAAACTCGAATGTCCCCCTTCCGAAGGGATGGGATGATAGCGATGACCATCCCAGAACAATATCGCTTCTCCCAGGCCGGTTCCGGGTGCGATGAGGCCTTTGGTTTCGTTGCCCTTGGTGGTTGAGGGGCCGTGGATCAACTCTGTTTCATCCGGTCCCAGCACCAACACGCCATAAGCCATGGCTTCTACATCATTGAGTAATCGAACAGTCGACGTCTCCAAATGTTTGGTGAGAGTGTCACCATCAATGACCCAGGGTAAGTTGGTGGCACGGCATCGGTTGTTCTGAACGGGGCCAGCCACTCCGAAACACGCAGCCTCAATTGAGATCTGATTCGAGGCTTGGCTCTCTGTTGTGGATATTTCATCATTCTCGTGAAGTTCTTCCAGATCATCATCATCATTGGGGTCATTTGATGGTGAATCCAGGAATTCAGTGAGGATTTCTTCTAAAGATTCGAAATCAGAATTCCAGAATTTTTCCTCCCGAACCGACTCCACGCCATTCTTGGTGCATTCAAAGACGCCCAGGTATGTTTTGGTGCCGCCAATGTCTCCGGCTAATATCATGGTCGCTCCTGATAGGTTTGGGACATCCTACGTTCCCAGTGATGCGCAGTGAGAAATTCTGGGTCGTCGCTGAATCTGCGAAAAATTAAGGTTCCATCTGCCTGCTACTCGATCGGATAGGCCAGAGGATGCCGCCATTTGATGGGGCGCATCCGAAACCTCCCTGGATTGTCCAGACATACCATAAAAGAATGTGATTATCCTTTGCAATGAGGATCCTTCTCAGGCTCAACAAGGTGTAACCGTGTCCATGTGGAAAACATTGCTGCCTGCCCGCAGGGGATCGCTGTTTCATCTAACACATTCCAAACAGTCGCATGTTCAACGAAAAAACGACGCCCGGTTCGTGCAATGCGTATGCCTCGATAGTCGTGGATAATTCCCTGACTGGCAGCATGTCCAAGCATGCGTGCACGTTCTGCTTGATTCATGGGTTCGGCGGTCAGGCGAGAGGGCGTGTTGTGTAGGTCTTCCCCCTCCATTTCCCACAAAGTAAGGGCACATTGGTTGCCATAGTTCAGATGAGGATCAGGTTGATTGTCGTGAGACACCACCACGAACGGCGCAAAAAACAGGCGTGTGCTTTGCGCGATGGGTTCCCCGTCACGATCGATCAGGTCCTTACCTGTCCAATGGCAGTAACTGTTCAACAAGAGTTGGGCCCAGATCAGGAGCGAGGGCATCTGCCACCAGTGTGGTTCTCTCACCATGGAAAACACTTGCGAGGTAGGTTTACAGTGAGGTTGAGGGATCCGATGAGCCTATCTATGGAGAGAATTACGTAAGCATAAGTCATGAAACGGAACCGTTTGTCACATAACCGTTAAAGAATGAGCAACAGGTCACCGAAACATCCATTCAGGTTTCGAGAGAGTGTCACAGGATGTATGCAGAAGGGGAGGGAGTATTATGTTGCTTATTCACGAACGAAAGCTTGATGACACGTTGATTTTTAAAATGACCGGTCGGTTTGAGTTTCAGTCATCAGCCCCATTTATTGGAGCTTTGGATCGAATCACAGAAACTCATTGTACGCATTTGATCCTTAATCTCCAAGAAGTTTCCTTCATCGATAGTACCGCATTAGGCCTTTTACATTTTGCCCATCAGAAATTGTCCGCGATTGGTGGGGCAGTCAGTATTGTGAATCCACATCCTCATACTCAAAAGATTCTAGAACTGGCAAATCTTCCTAGCATTATTTCTATCCATAACCTCGAAGAACAGGCATTGTTGGTAGGCCAGTATGGCTGTGGTCCTGTGACGGCCATGAAATGTGCAGTTTAGCCTAACACACAAGTGCCCAACTACGGCATGCCTGGCAGGGTGATGAAAAAACCTGTCCTGAGTTAGGTATGCCGAAGGGACCGCCAAAGGTACTCCCCGATGATGTCATGGATCATGAGGAAAGGGTGATGAGCGGGCAGCCTTCTTCCAACGTTCCACTTGTTTCTCATAACCCATTACGCTAGACGAAAACAGCCTTCCTGGACGACCCGTTTGGATGACTCTGCGGATTGTCGTTGTGAGAGTTGCCCCAAACAAAATAGTCCGGTGCATACCTGAAAAACGGGGGTGTTTTGCAACCTGCTAGGAAACAGGATCTGAGAAATGAGCAAGAATCTCATCGGCTATGGCCTGAGTAGATCGACCATCAGTGTTGATAACAAAGTCTGCAGCGGCTTGATAAAGCGGGTTTCTTTGTTCCAAAACCTCTTCGATTTCCTGAATAAACGTCTTGCCTTCTGTCAACGATGGGCGTTGTGTATCACCACCTATACGCTGGCTGATAGTTGAAATGTTGGCGGTTAACCAGAACACCTTCGCATTCGGTTTTAAGGCCCGAACGTTTTCTTTTCGGATGATCACGCCTCCACCCGTATCAATGACGAGATGGTCGCTGGTTGCCAGGCTTTGACATACTTCAGACTCAAGTGTTCGGAAATGATCCCACCCAAATTGCTTGACGATTTCAGGTATTGAGAGTTGAGCGAGACGTACGATTTCCCCGTCGATTGACACAGTTTGCCAACCAAGATGTTCTCCGACAATTGTTGCAACCGTGCTTTTTCCTGTCCCGCGGGACCCAATGAGCACAATCATCATGAGAAATGTGATTCCAAGACCTGTCTCATCACGGTGACGGGGGCGGGTTGGGATGTCCAAAGCTCGAATTGAGCAACTGCTTGGTGGAGGAACATGTCAATGCCGCGAATGGTGACACATCCGGCTTCTCGAGCTTCTCGCAAAAGACGGGTTTCGAGGGGATTGTAGACAATATCCATGACCGTCAAGTGAGGTTTCAGCAATTCATCAGGGATTGGCGTCGCATCGTGGTGAGGGTTCATACCAACAGGTGTACAATGGATAAGAACTTGCGCCTGATTGATAGATTGGGTCAGCGAGGTTTGATCCAGATGTGAGTCCTCCACAGAAAGGGACGTTTTCTGGCGGAGATCTTGAGCAAGGCGTTTTCGCTCGTCATCATCAATGCCTAGGAGAGTCAGGCCTTTGATGGGAGAGTTTAGCGCCAATCCAAATGCAATGGCACGAGCCGCGCCTCCAGATCCTACAATGGCGACATGCGAATCTGATAAGGGAACCTGGGCCTGCCGTAGTGCCTGGAGGGCCCCTGCGGCATCCGTATTGAACCCTGCCAAGGTATCGTTCGTCTTGACAATCGTGTTGATCGCACCAATGTGTCGAGCGGTTTGATCAACTTCGTCCAAGTATCCCATCGAAGAGACCTTGTGGGGGATTGTCACGCTGAACCCCCTGAGGTTCCCTAATGCACGTATTCCCTGGATGGCCCCCTGGATATCTTCCACGCGGAAAGCAAGATAGGCGTAGTTAAGCTCCAAATGTTGAAATGCCGCGTTATGAATGGCCGGAGACAACGAATGCTCAATGGGGTTGCCTAGGACTCCGCAAAGTTGCGTGTGGGTGTTTATGGAGCTCACGCCTTCCTCCTGATCAACCATGGATGGGTGGGAACGCAACAGTGGATGCTACTCAACTGGGATTTATCACATACCCGTTGCCGGAAACTCAACAGGTGGATAGAGATATAGGCTCAATGCTAAGGACTCAGTTAGCGATTGTCCATCGATGATTGAGCGGAGAGCATGATTGAGGGAGGGACCCAAACTATTGAGAAAGCCTGGAGGGGAATACAGAAGATGAACAAAAAAAAGCCGGGGAGGGTGATTACCGCTCCCCGGCGATTAAGGTAAATCTACCTCGTGGGGTTACCGCCGGGACCCCTTTTTCTTGGCGGGTGACTTTTTCGCACGAGATGTAGCTTTCTTCGCTGGTTTCTTCGCTGTTGCTCTTGCCATGGAACCACCTCCCTTCAGGGAAAAAGATCATTGATGTCAGGGTTTATCGGCAGGGAGGGCCAACTACTAAAGAGTTTCTGGACAAAAATTGCCTAGTGAGAGAGGAGTCATTCGCTGGTATCGAGGAGAAAGAAAGGTACGACGCGTAAACTTGGAGGGTTACCTAAGTGAGAGGTTGCTCGATAG
>JAYWMS010000458.1:0-1961 GCA_035873215.1 Nitrospirota bacterium
ATCCCACTTGAGGTATAGACCAACTGCCGGTTTCATGGGAGACGTCAACCCTGGCGCCTCCTCCTTTTGGGAAGGCTCACTCGGTCTAAAAGTCGGTGGGCCTTTTCTTTTGTCTGCTTACCATGAAATCCATGGTTATGACCTCGACCCTTGTCCACACCGCCGATTAAGGCTTTCTAGGGCTTCTTGGAATTGATCGAGGGCAGGTTGCCTATCGGCCTTGGCATCAGCCAGTTCTTGGATGACAATCGGCACTTCGCGTGACAGGCGCACACATTTCCTCACTTTACTAGCGAAGATAATCCCACCAGGTTTACAAATTTTCGCTTGTTCAAACCGGATGTGTTCCCTACGTTCGGCATTCTTCACCTCGACCTGTTAGGCTTGGACCGTCTCTTGTGCTCGTCGTAAATGTGCAATGGCATCCGCACAGGAGGGGGATCAGGGTTCTGCCAAGGACAAGCGGGGGTAGTCCTGCGATTCCCATAAAATTCCTAAAGAAACAACACGGTCGGGTTTTTCATCATACGAGTTGAAGCTCCCCGAGGAGGTGTGCTACTGCTTTCTCTTACCTTTTTGTTTTTCCTCTATTCGCACATTTTTACAGAGGCCTTGCTTTCAACTTCTTTCGAAGATGCGAGAGGGTCATGAGTCTGTGAGTTCCTTACGATGAAAGATCGGGCAAATCAGATTGTTGGTGCTCCTTGGTTCGAGCGCGTGATCATCGCGTTTATCCTGGTCAATGGGGTCATTTTGGGCATGGAAACGTCAGGGTCTCTAATGGAACATTATGGGGATCTCATGCATTTGGGGAATCACCTTATTCTTGGGATTTTTGTTCTAGAAGCCATCATCAAAATGATCGCGGTCGCTCCTCGGGTGGATCGGTATTTCCGTGATGGTTGGAATGTATTTGACTTTTCTGTGATCGTATTTTCTTTAATCCCTGCCACAGGCGAGTTTGCCATGATCGCGCGCTTAGCGCGTTTGTTACGAGTGGTGCGCCTGGTCTCCACGATTCCAGAACTTCGCTTGATTGTCTCGACGTTGGTGCGATCTATTCCCAGCATGCTTCATGTGATGACCTTGATGGGCGTCATTTTTTATATCTATGCCATCACGGGATATCAGTTGTTTCATGAACATGATCCTACGCATTGGCGATCTTTGGGAATTTCGTTATTGACCCTATTTCGTGTCGTGACCCTAGAAGATTGGACGGATGTCATGTATACAGCGATGGATTTTCACTATTTGTCTTGGCTGTATTTTGTCAGCTTTGTCATCTTAGGCACATTTGTAGTCGTCAATTTATTCATTGCCGTGGTCATCAATAATTTGGATGAAGCCAAAGCCGAACGGCTTGCGGAACTTCAAGGTCCCGTCACGCAAAAAGAAATACTGAAAGACTTGCGAGAAACGCAAAAAGCTCTCAAGCGTTTGGAAGAGCGCTTGGAAAGAACGTCTTAAATGGTAACTGGAAGTATGAAAAGGTTGAAGTGTCGGAAAAGGTTTTTATGAGGTATTGTCAACTTAACCGGAGTTTGGCAGATTGGCCTGATGAAAAAGCCAACTCCCAACTACCAGCGTCACCGCTTTCCCTCTGAAATCATTAACCACGCCATCTGGCTCTACCATCGATTTTGTCTTAGCTTTCGAGAGGTCGAATAGCTGCTCGCCGAACGAGGCATTGTGGTCACCTACGAAACAATTCGACAATGGTGTCAGAAGTTCGGTCCTGACTATGCTCGGAGGCTCAAAAAGCGCCAAGGCCGTTTAGGTGATACCTGGCATATTGATGAGGTGTTCATTATGATTCAAGGGCAACGACAGTATCTGTGGCGGGCAGTCGATCAAGATAGTGATGTGATTGACATCCTGGTCCAACCCCGTCGCAATCAGCGTGCTGCGGAACGGTTTTTTCGTCGCTTGCTCAAAGGTCAGGGTGGTGAACCACGATG
>JAYWMS010000478.1:0-5330 GCA_035873215.1 Nitrospirota bacterium
AAGACCACATGGAGCACCGGATGGGAGGGATGAAGCATGACATGAGGGGGAAGAGGCACTACAAACACGAAGGCAAGCATGGCAAAGGTCACAGCGAAAAGAACGATCATCACGATTGACCCCAAACCAAGTAAATCATGAGTGGCCAACCAGAACCCAAAGCAGGGTTTGGGAGGAATCGTATTTCCAAACGTATAGATGACACCTCGATGGCAAACAGAGACCCTGCCAATAAAATTCAACCACACATCGAAAGAAAGTTCTGAAGGGCACCTCTAAAAACCAGGCATTTTTTGTGAGGGCAAGGAAGCCGCGCGCGGAAAACCAGAGTGTATGGGCGAATACATGAGGGCGCACGGTGCGAAGAGCACCAAGTTTGTGCGCGCCGAAGGCTGTGAGCACGGGGCTGACGCCGCCATCACGGAAAAGGACGGTTTTTAGAGGTGCCCTGAACTAAAAAAGAGGGTTCCACCGTCATGGCAGGAACCCTCTTATTGCAAATCTATTCGCAGAACTCAAGCAAGTTAAGATATTAATAGGATAACATCAGGGCCTCTATTCCTAACTAGGGAACCCACTCTATTCTGGATCAGGTAGGCTTTTTTTTCGTTTGAAGAATTTGGCAAGAAGTGCCGCCACACCCGCAAGAATAATCACGCCGAACTTCTTCAGGAAGACAAGCGCAACCGCAAGAAACCCGGCCTTGGCAAGGACTTTTCCCGCAATCAGCGCACCGATACCATAGGCCGCGACTTTATCAAGACTGGGATCAAAGTCCTCGTAGCGCGAACCTTGATTAAATTCAGCCAAGGCCAAGACCGTGTCTAGTTTCGAGTCAATGAAGGGTTTTTGATCCATGCCCGCAATAAAATTCAGCACCAAGACGCCCTTTCGACCGAGAAGGCGGATATTGTAGTTCAGTGTATTGATGGGCTGATCTCCAAAACGCAACTCTTTTGCCCAATAGAGCTTGTGGGATTCTTGGTCATAGAAAGGTGAAGATGCCCAACCGACCAGCTCAATTGATCCATAGCCTTGCCTGACGCGTTCATCATTCGCCGCACGCGTATCTTCCTTCATTTGAGACAACAACTCATCATAGTCGAGCTCATCGACGTTCTCATCCGACACATACCCATCTTCCTCAAATTCAATCGTGACACCCCAAGCCTCCTCATCAAATGGCGTGGAACCTGAAGGGAATAACATTCCAAGAGTGTTGGCGCCAGCTCCCGGCGGGTTTCCCCAAATATCAACCAAGATTTTTTCCGTATCGTTCGAATTCAAGTAAAAGAAACTATCCGGAACACTTAAGGTCACGACGTCATCCAACAAGGTGATGTCACCTTGTTGCCGATCCAAAGAATCCCAGACAGCTCTTGCCGCATTCAAGTATTGTTCTTCTTCCGGGGTTAAGTCTCGTTCCTGAGCCATCACAGCTTGGCTGGTCAAGACAACGAACCCAAGTAGAATCAGTGTGAGATGATGCATAAAGTCTTCTATGAAGTTAAGACCCATTAACTGCCACACACTTCTCTCCTCGCTAACAAGAATACCCGTTCTCCCTTCATCAACGAGCTCAGAATCTCAACATCACGTTATCAGAACCACTTGCATATGACCACAAGATGCTGGTGGAAAAGCCTAGCGATTTTGGGTACGTTTTCGAGAGGATTTCTCACCCTTGGCTTTGGTTTTGGTTTTTGAGTGTAGCGCAACCTTGTAAGCTCGACGAGCCCAGATAGCGGCGTCTTGAGGATCATCCAGAATTTCCTCAGGAGCCAAGGAGTATGACATCTTAATCACCTTCTTTCCGTTATTATATTCAAACGGCCCCAAACCCTTTGCTTCAAACTCTTTAACACTATCCGTATCGACCTTGAGATACAGGGTATCATCTGCGACCAGACCGAACATTACCCCTTTGTGATAGATACCGTAGCCACCAAACATCTTCCGCCCATGAATCTCCCCAAAGTCTATAAACACCTCTTTCAAAAATTCGACGAATTCACTCATCACAGTATTCGATTAGAGAGTTGGCAAACAACTCCCCATCACCTTCCGTTATTTGTAGGCCACACCGGCGCTCGCTGGACCAACCAATGGAATCACCTCGGTTTTCCGAAAGCCAACTTCCCGACACCACCCGAAGAAATCGCCAACAGTGAAGTCGAAGGCATCACCAAGCTCAATCAACATATTGAGTGACATTAAAAGTCCGAACGCATTCTCTCGTCTCGCGTCATCGATCAGATGCTCAATAACGACAAACGCACCCCCAGGAGGCAAGGCTTCATACGCGGCTCGAATCAGGTGCATTTTCTTTTCCAGATTCCAGTCGTGGAGGATTAAGCTCATCGTGATCACATCGGACTTCGGCAAGGGGTCCGCGAAAAAATCAAGGGGGAGAACAGAGATTCGATCCGTGAGTCCCGCATCGGCAATCTTACGTTCAGCAATGTTGATTGCCGCAGGAAGGTCGGCAGACGTGCACCGCAGATGAGGATGTTGCTTAGCCACCAGCATTGACAGCAAACCAGTCGCCCCTCCTACGTCACAAAGCGTCCGGTATGGAGAGAAATCGAAAGAATTGGCCAGGGCATGGAAATGGCCCACCGAAACCCCAGCCATGGCCTCCATGAATTGTTCAAGACGCTCTGGGTTGCTGTAGAGTTCGGCGAACATGGACTGGCCCGTGTGCTTGATCTCGTTTTGCGGACTGCCAGTTCTTAATCCCTCCGTAAGATCGCCCCAAAAACGATAGAGCCGAGCGTTGGCCATCTCAAGGATGCCACCCATAAACTGTGGGCTGTTTCGATCGAGGAACGTCGCAGTTTCCTCGGTATTTCGATATCGTGCCTCGAGACCATCACCATCCCGGTCAAGAAAGCGAAGGGCCACCAACGTATCGAAGAAATCTGGGTTCGCTCTTTGGTGTAACCCAAGCGCACCCTGCAGCTCACGGCCAGTCAGAGACTTAGTACCAAGTTCCGTAAATAGACCCAGCTCCATCGCCGAGAGCAGAACCTTGGCCGGCCAGAAACCCATGCCAACTTCCATAATTCGAGCGGGGGATAGAGTACTCATGACAGCAATTCCTTTCCTAGTAATTCGCTCTACACTATCGCGGTGGTGGGTCCTGACAACGGTTCCCACCTTGAAGGTCATTCGAATTTTGAAAGGAGCGGTATGAAAGAGCAACCAACGCCAAACGGGCACCAGTCTCCAACCTGCTTACACATCACCAAGCACGCTACGTAAGACCCACCAAAGTACCACCGGCATCACCACAGCGCATCCGCCAAAGACTTTGGCTTCAACCTGACAAAGACGACCGCGCCTCAAGGCCTCCTTCCCTGTAAGAACAGGAGTATCACGAATAACCGGGATTCCTGGCGGGGGAAACCTCTGCGCATCGATAACAAATTGCCCCATGCGCCAAAAATGCCCAGCGGCAAAAAGAAAAGGAAGACAAAGAACCACCAGCCCAATGAGTACCCAGGTGAGCTTTTCGAGCACGCTCCCGGGTTCGTTTATGATCCATTGCTCAAGGCTTGGATGGTACGAGTCGATCGCAAAGAGAACGGAGCCCCCCACCACCGTAGCGACTCCAAGAATGAGAATGGCTTTTTTTCGAGCGATGGGATCGGCGGGTTGTATTTGTGACAAAGAGTACTTCCTAGAGATCGTCCTAAGTGGGCCGAAGTTTAGGAAGCAAAGTCCCAAACATCAACACAATAATAGATGTAAGGTCACTTCTTAACATTCCCAGTCAGGTTCTCAAAGAGTCCCTGAATTCGGCATAGCCACCAAAGAACCTTGAAAAATAACCACGTTCTGCAAGATTTTCCAAAAATACGTAGCCGAGCAATAAGGCAAGAAACAAGAGCGCGATACCAGCAATAGCGATATTCAGAGCTTTTTCCCGAATGACCACTGCAGCAGTGAATTCCAGCGAAGTGGTACTTTTCAGGCGAAAAAGGGAAAAGAGATTGAGAACAATCGCAACCAACAATCCCCCAATCAGAACTGACGGTGAAAAGACGATTATTTCAATATTGCTCAACAGATTCATTTCATATTTCAGGAAACTTCCGGTAAAGAAATAGATAGCAGGCAAGGCCAGTAGGAGACCAACAAAGGCCAGCGTAGCATCAACACGCCCTGTTGATGAGAGGTTCATTGGCAATAATCAACCCTTATCTGAGTGCAGTGTTTAGTTAGCCCTTGGCTTCAAAATCATCCTCACGTAGTTTTGCGGTTCCATCTGTTTGCATGACCCAAAGTTCTTTATGGATCACACCGCTGGCCTTATTCATCGTCCATCCGGAGGTTAAGATTGCACTCGCTTCATCTACAACTTCTACATGAGGGTCTACATATTCAACATCAGAAAACCCATCATCGATAAGCTTTTGCCAAAATGCTTGAATTTCAGAAGTCCCCATAAAAGTACCAAATGGCCTGGCATGCATAACCGCACTCTTTTCATATTGCGCTGCACAACCAGCCGCATCACCTGAATTAAAGGCTGATTGCCATTGGACGCTGGCTTGTTTCACGGCACTTAAAACAGCGGCTTTCTGTTCCGCAGTAGTCATGTCATTTCACCCTTAGTTACATTATGGAAATTGGGTTGAGGGGCTTACGTCCTCCATCTCAATTTACTTCGGCCCCACCAATTTGTCTCGGGCGCGAAGTGGCAATGGCCTACTTTGAGGAATAAGGATTCCGTTCTCACCTCCAAGCATCTCCCCATTTCCCGTGAGAAACCAACGCCCCACTAAGGCGGCGGTGACTCCATCCAGTTCATCGCTGGTCATCTCCACTCTCAATCCCTTTACTCCAAGATCCTTGAGTCCTCGCAACAGGCCCTTGAGATCGTGATGTTGTCGGGGAATACCCCAAACATCCTGTGCTGCCCCAGGATAACATTCCACCACCCGATAACCCATCGCCTCAATCTTCGCTTTAAGCGCCAGCCCGCGTTCGGTCAACATGCGCATAGGCCCAAGTGTGATAGGGAAAAACCTAATTCGGCGGCGCTGCAGTTCACGATCGCATTCACGCAGATGCTCACCTGAGCGATCGTGGATAGTCTTACGTCCATGTGGCAAGCTCAGTGGAGCGTCGATCGGAATCAGGTCGGGTTTCGCTTGTTGGACGGCGCTTAAGATCTCCTCATCACTATAGGCAACATGTGCAGACGCCTTCATGCCACGCAGGATGCAGACACCTGTGGGACGGCGAGGAGAACCAGCCAGATCAATGCCAACTATGACAGTTGTTTTTCGATTTACCTTGTTGACTTTCCCCAATGGGTTCCC
>JAYWMS010000490.1:0-4110 GCA_035873215.1 Nitrospirota bacterium
CAAAGGCCATAAAGCCGGCAACCTGAATTTCACCACAGATCTCCACACGGCGGTGGATTCGGCTCTTGTCATACTCATTGCAGTCGGTACTCCCTCACGACCAGACGGATCAGCCGATCTTTCTTACGTAGATGAAGTGGCCAGAAGCATCGGCAGCCGAATGTCCGGTTATAAAGTCGTGGTGACCAAATCGACCGTCCCTGTTGGAACAGCGAAGCGAGTCCGAGATCTGATCAAGACGAATCAAAAGGAACCCTATAATTTTGATGTTGCGTCTAATCCGGAATTCCTTCGGGAAGGATCGGCCATCGGAGACTTCATGCGACCCGACCGGGTAGTCATCGGTGTAGACAGCGAACAGGCTGCAGCCATCATGAAAGACTTATATCGACCTCTGTATCTCATAGAGACGCCTATTGTGGTTACGAATGTTCCGACGGCTGAGATGATTAAGTACGCTTCCAACGTATTCTTGGCCACGAAGATCTCGTTCATCAATGAAATCGCGAATCTATGCGAACTTGTGGGGGCGGATGTTCAAACCGCGGCCAAGGCCATGGGTCTCGATAAGCGCATCGGGTCCAAATTCTTGCATGCCGGACCTGGCTACGGAGGATCCTGTTTCGGAAAAGATACTGCTGCGCTGGTTCATATAGGAGAAACAGCGGGTTATGAAATGAAACTGGCGGCCACTACACGACGTGTCAATGAGCAACAACACAGTCGAATGGTTGACAAAATCAGGGACACGCTTGGTGGCGTTCAAGGCAAGACCATCGGATTGTTGGGACTCTCCTTCAAGCCGAATACGGACGACTTGCGCGACTCACCCGCGCTCACGATTGCGGAACATCTGATGAAAGAAGGGTGTACCGTTCGAGCGTATGATCCTGAGGGACTTGAGGGATCGTTGAAAACTATGCCTGGATTGGTGGGATGTACGGATGCCTACGATACGGCCAAGGGAGCAGATGCAATGGTCTTGGCAACTGAATGGAATCAGTTTCGAAACCTGGACTTCGACGAAATAAAAACACTCCTTCGATCGCCAATCTTCATTGACTTGCGTAACGTTTATGATCCTGAACGGGTAGCGGAAAAGGGATTCTATTATGTGTCCGTAGGTCGATCACCTGCAGGCGTTCATCCGCTGAAGACAGGAAACACACCAGAAATCCAGAAACAACCTATACCAGTACCAGCCTGAAAACCTTCGAGGAAAGCCGTTATAGCATAGCAGGATGTTCAAAAAGGTCCGTCCAGCAAGGGCGCAGGACGTTTGGCGGTGCGAAGCGTACATGAAGTACGTGAGCGCGACAAAGGGCCGAGAACGCCGCTGGCGGACTTTTTCAACATCCTCTTAGGCTTCCTTGGGTTTGTATCCCATCCGATCTAACACTTTTGTAATCCTTTTCTGAAGTGGAGCCTCAGCTTCAACCAGTGCAGTGGCCAGCGGCTCAACAGCTGGTTTTCCTATCTTTCGCAAAATTTCCGTTACCGACTGACGCAATTCATCTTCTTCCGCCACCAACAAGGGAATGATGGGTGAAACGGAAGGTCGGCCAATCTTAATCAGTGCTTCATAAGCACGATGCCTGACATCACCCACCTCATCCTCCAAGCACCCAACTAGATCAGGGACCGCGACTTCGGCCTTCAGCTCACCCAACACTTCAACAGCATATTTCCGATTCAACCAGTGGGTATCTTTGAGATCCATCATCGCGGCATCGACTTTCACCATATTGGGATCTTTGGAACGGATGCGAAACTGCTGTACAAACCGTTTCCCCTCCACCTCGACTACCCGAATCGTTGCACCGTCACCTAATTTTATTTTTTTAAGGCCCTCAAGGGCTTCATCGGAAACATCCAACAACACCGTTTTGCCATCGTACGCCAGTAATTCAACTTCAATCTGCATCGCTTCCAGATTGATAGCAATGACATTTTCCGTCACCAAATTAAACCCATCTTTCTTGGTAACCTTTGGAGCAATCTGTACAAGTTTTACTGGAGCTTCATCTGCCATAAAAATACCTTTCTTCTGAATCACGGACACTGAATCAGGATTATATACACACTGTTATTCGCAAATACCTAGTCAAATCACGAAACCTTCGGCTCCCACCCAAAACTGGCCAGAGCACCTTCGACCGTATCACGAACCATTTCATTTTCATCTTCAAGCATCGGGACCATCGACTCAATCGCTTCACGATTCCCGAGTCGGGCCAGCGACTCCGCGGCATTCCGACGGACCAGCCAGTCTTCATCTGTCAGGGCTTCAACCAATGGTCCAAAACCTTTCATGTCACCAATTTTTCCAAGAGCTTCTGCAGCATGACGTCGCACCATCCAATTTGAGCCCCGCAAACCCTCCACAAGCGCGTCCGTCGCCCGCTGATCACCGATTTTTTTCAACACGCGGGCAACATCCTCACACAACATCGTATCCATGAGCGCCTCAACTAACGCAGGAACCGCTTCGGGATCACCGATCCGTTCCAAGGCCCACACTGCCGCTGTCCGCACCCCGCCATCTTTATCCTTGAGCGCCTTGACCAAGGGAGCGACGCCCTGGGGATGTTTGAGTTTCCCAAGAGCCGAGACCGCTTGCTCTCGAATGGCCCATTCATCGTCTTCTAATGCCTCTATGAGGGGAGCAACTGCAGGCTCACCAACTTGCACAATGGCACTGACCGCTGCTTCACGAATGACCAAATCATCATCATCAAACAGATTAATCAAGCGGGGAATAACCGATTCTCCCAATTGTCCGAGGCCCGTGGCAGCATGATTTCGCAGCCCTTCATTTTCATCTCGAAGCGCCCCGAGGAGCTGCTCAATACGGTTTGGATCACCCATTTACTTCCTCCTTATCAGCCCACCCATCCTCATTAAATTCGAGGGATGCCGCTTCTAATTTATCCAAAATCACCCCTGAGTTATATGCCACCAATCCATCCCGATCACCTTTGAGGCGCTTGAACAGTTCGGCATATTTCCGTAAAGCCTCCACATCCTTCACTTTTTCCAAGGCCTCCACCGCCAGGACACGGAGAGGTTTTATCGGGATCATTTCAACATAGAGATCAACAGGCCGGGCGTCCCCGATCAACCCTAGTGATTTTGTGGCCAATTCCTTCACCCCGGTATCTTTATCCTTCTGTAACCGTTCAATCAGCGGCTCCACTGCGCGCACATCTCCGATTTTCCCCAACACATCAGCCGCTGCTTCACGCACAATCCATTCATCATCACCTAGGTACTCGATGAGAATCTCAACGCTAGGGCGACCGATGGGATGCAACTTGAATACCGCCTCCTGACGAGCGGCTTCATGAAGTTCAGTCTCTTCGACATTCCCTAATTCGTTCATGACTTGATCGATACGATCCCGAATCGCACCCAGTTTTTTTAAGGTCTGAATAGCAATCGGTTGAATAGCCGGATCAGCCATCGCATCGATTAACGCATCGGCTGACCGAGGATCTAACAAATGATCCAGGATTTCCGCTGCGTGAACCCGGGCATATTCATCCGAGTCTTTCAACATCCCGGTCAAGGCACCAATTGAGGTCGGAATGACGCCGAGCAATTCGGTGATGGATTCACGGAGTGATTCCTCTTTGAGCAACTCCACTAGCCCCGCAGCCGTCACTTCATCCAAAATCCCTGCCATATGACGCAACGACGCCACAACATCTGTCCGGACACTGTCCTCCCCGTCACGCAGTAATTCGACCAACGCAATACCTGAACGGGGATCACCTACTCGCGCCAGCATCTTTACAGCCTCGACTTGGTACGAGGGCGTACCCACCTTCATGGCCTTTATCAGCTCCTCGACCGCCTTGGGACCACCCTTCAAACATGTGGCGGTCGCCCGCATACGACGCCAGTCTTCTTCGTGGGCCAACTCGGATATGATGACTTCAAATTTTTCTTTTGGCATGCTGTGAATCTACACAATCTGAATTTCTTCCACACCCTTCACCAACGAACCCGTTTCGGATTCCATCCCAAACTGGACAACGTCTCTTTCACATGAAACCGAATATTATCGTCCGTTTCTTCTCGTAACCGACTGACTAGCTGTGGTATAGC
>JAYWMS010000063.1:0-4347 GCA_035873215.1 Nitrospirota bacterium
CTCCCAAGTTGTCTGAGTGCGAGTTCTCTTTGATCAGGGGACACCGGTTCCTCTACGCAAACTCCTAAACCCTCATGAAGTAGACACTGTTTATGAACTATGAACGTGGTTGGAGCATGTTAACGAATGGCGATTTGTTAGCAAGGGCTGAAGAGGAAGGCTTTGAAGTATTTGTCACAACCGACAGGAATCTCCCCAATCAACAAAATCTTTCTAGACGACGAATTGCCATCGTTGTGCTATCCTCTACCAGTTGGCCTCGCATTCGAACGGCTGCCTCAGCCATCAACCAAGCTATCGAAGCCGCATTGCCAGGAAGTCTCCACGAAGTAAGCATCCCCTAAGGCGCCTCTCCGAACACTCGGCTGAAGCCAAGCCGTATTGGTCATAGCCCATTTCACGGAAAATACGATTGTCGACTCATAAACCGAGTAATGCCACCAGTTTGCTTTCCCGGTGGTGATCAAAAAATCTGGACAGAGAGGAGACAAAAAGGGGGCGGGTTTCATCAAAAATGCGAGAACGGATATGGGCCCCTAAAAACATACCTGCCGTATCGCGCTCCAACTGCGCAGGTTCTTCACACGTCAAGCGCAAAGAAAACGGAGATGTAGGTTTTAAGGGTTCATTGACCATTGCGTTCTTTCGGAAAAGACAATACAAGGCCTTTCCCGAAAAATCGGGAAACTGCCTCGTTAATCGCTAACTTGGGTGTTGTGTTGAGATGCAGGGATTTAGGGTATTAGAAGGGAAGTTTAGCATACTGTTTCAACGGCTTAGTTACCATTCCAGAGAGGGTAAACATGGTAAGGAAGACCTTTGAAGTATTGTGTTCCATTCCTCCAGGGTTTCGAATAAGCGGTTCGAACTTTTTCCTGTCGGGCGCGCCAATTAGGTCCTTGTGGAAGTTTGGTCTCGATGGTAGCTGGGGTGATCAGGCAGGCGCATTCAGGAAAGGGCCAAGGGGGTCCTCATTCATGATCTTGGTGGTCAGTCCGTTTTCTAGATATCGGCAGCCAGTTAGTGCTGCCGAGACCCTTGTCCTCCGAGCCGTGGGCAGGCTGTCGCGATTGTCATCAACGCTCCAAATGTAAGAACCCCACTAAGCGGTTGGTGATTGGAGGACCGCGATTCTATCGAGATGAGAGAGGGTTCTTTTGGTCAATCTGCCTTCGCTATTTTCTGCTTCAATACATATTCTTCCCTCTTTGACCCGAATTACATCGCCAATTTTAAGATCTGCCGAATTTCCGTCTCGTACAGCATAGGCCACTGTATCGCCTATCGAAATCATTCTGCCAAGTGTGTCTTTTGCCATAGCTTCCTCCTGTGGTTGTGTCATGAATTTCGCTGCTTGATGAGAACCAATACATGTTTGCCAAACCGATTGAACCAATCGTATACAAGTCTGGAGGAAACTCTCCGGAGATTTGGGGCCTATGGTGAGATACCACAATTGATTGGGTTGATTTGTTTGCATCATGTGTTATCCCTTTCCTCCATGTGAGGAAGTCGCTGCGTTGGATGGTGACTGCTGAACTCTTTCGCAAAGCTCTCTTGGGGCACCACTGCAAAGACTATGACGTTTGCTTCTGTCCATCGTTTAGATAATACCCCTCCACTTCCCTCTGACTGTTATTTTGTAGTTTCTACCAGAAGAGCCCATCCGACTGTTATTCGGATCACTTATTGGCTTACCTGCTGGAAGAAATTTCTAGGCTGCCCATATTGGGGTTTGAGGAATGCGGTTTTAAGATTTAGAAGGGGAACAGATCGTTGTACCTCTTAAGAGGGGGCGGAGTCGGTTAGGGTTGGACTCCCGTACTGGTAAACTCGGAATAGCCAGTGCTCGTTTCGCAGCTTGTGGGCTTATTCTGCAGGTCGATATGTGTGGTATCTTGATCTTTTTGATATGCGGAGTAGGCTAACTAGTCATTCACGATTTGGCCGGCATTACAGCTTGAATCAGGATAGATCTCTCTCCAGTTTTCACTACATATTCTTGCTGGCTTTTCCCACGATGGATCCGACATTGACAAGAAGAGGGTATGGTAGGAATCTCCATAAGGTTGGTGCTATTTTATTGAGGGGTGTCGGGTGGGTCGCTCGGCCAGCGTAGGTGGTCCATATACATATCCAAGTCCATGTCGTCACGAATGGCATCGACTTCTTGTTGGAATCCAGACAATGTTTGTAACGTGGCATGAATTCTCACATATTTTGATTTATTCCAAAACGTCTCTTGCTCCCGCTGATACTCTTCAGGGTTCATGTTCATCTTTTCCATGAGTAGGGCTTTGAGATATTGGATCTCATGCTCTTGGTAGGCTAATGCATGGGCAATGATGAGTAGCTGTTTTTCTTGGTGATTCATGAATGCGAGTCCTTTTCAATAGTGGACAACGAGTCACGTTCCGTGATGGCCTCCTTGTATACCTACAATATGGCCACTCGTGACTTCCATTGATTTCACTTTCTTTCATGATACTATGTATAGGAAAGTCGGTTATTTCGGCAAAGTATTGAAAAACTGCCTAAGTATCATAGGACATTCCCTTAGCGATGAGTCTAGACGAAAAAGATAGTGATCATCCCCAATCGGTTGGCGAACCGGCTCCTCCCTGCGCCATGGTCATTTTCGGTGCCTCAGGTGATTTGACGAAACGTAAGCTAATTCCGGCCCTCTATCATTTGGCTCAAGACCATTTGCTCCCGAAAGCGTTTGCGATTGTTGGGGTTGGTCTCCCGGAAATGTCCAATGATGAATTTCGTGAAAAACTGAGTCGTGACCTTGAGGAATTTGCCGGAGTGCCAGTTGACCCACAGCTTTGGGGACCTATTCAAGAGGCCCTGTACTACGTCTCTGGAGATTTTGAGGATTCCCAGACGTTTAAGAAATTGAAAGATGTCTTGTCCCACGTCGATGCGACCCACCAGACTGCGGGGAATTACCTCTACTATTTAGCCACGGTGCCCACGGTGATCTCTACGGTGATTCGCGAAATGGGCTATGTCGAGCTGGCGCGGGAACAGGAATCGTGTTGGCGGCGGGTCATTTTTGAAAAGCCTTTTGGGCATGACTTGGAATCGGCTCGTGCCTTGAATTGTGAAGTAAAAGATGTCTTTCTGGAAAGTCAGTTGTATCGGATCGATCACTATTTGGGAAAAGAAACCGTCCAAAATATCTTGGCGTTTCGATTTGGCAATGGCATCTTCGAGCCCATTTGGAATCGACGCTATATCGATCATATCCAGATCACCGCTGCAGAAACCGTTGGTGTGGAATTACGCGGGGCGTATTATGAGATGGCAGGAGCACTCCGTGATATGGTGCCCAATCACTTGTTCCAATTGCTCAGTCTCACTGCGATGGAACCTCCAGTGTCGTTTGAAGCGAATGCGGTTCGTGATGAGCAAGCGAAGGTTCTTCGAGCCATACGGCCTTTTTCCCCGGAGGATGTGCTGAGTTGTGCGGTTCGGGGTCAGTATGATGCCGGTGTTTTTGGAAGTGCGAAGGTCAATCGTTATCTTGATGAACCCCACGTTTCAAATCGTTCCACGACGGAAACGTTCGTGGCCTTGAAGCTGTCCATCGATAACTGGCGTTGGGCCGACATTCCTTTTTTTCTTCGTACTGGGAAGCGAATGGAAAAGCGGTTAACCGAAATTGCCATCCAGTTTAAACCTGCTCCCCATTTATTGTTCCGCAAGACCGCAGTCGAGCGGTTGACACCTAATCGACTCGTCATGCAAATTCAACCGGAAGAAGGCATTAAGTTGCGGTTCGGGGCTAAGGTGCCGGGGCCGATTGTGCAGCTAGGGTCGGTCGATATGGGATTTCGTTATGGTGATTATTTTGGGTGTCGTCCCAGCACGGGGTATGAACGATTACTGTACGATTGCATGTGTGGGGATGCGACCCTGTTTCAGCGCTCGGATATGGTCGAAACCGGCTGGAGTGTCGTGACGCCTATTTTGGATGTCTGGAAATCTTTACCTCCCCGTTCGTTTCCCAACTATAAAGCGGGAAGTTGGGGCCCTAAGGATGCCGATGTGATGCTTGAGCGTGAAGGCTGGCGTTGGCACAAGATGAACGAGTGAGTGTCTTAAGACCATCGTTTGAAGATCGACATTTCATTTGAAATTACGACCGGCAGTTTTTGTGGATATCCATGGATATTAATGTGTTTCGGGAAATGGTTGCCAAAAAGCCTGATGGGTTCCTAGGCCGATATGGGCTCGGGGATAAGATCATGCAGGTGGGTGGAGATCTTAATGAGGCGGCTGAACATCTCCGTGTCGCGATTCAGCTTGATCCCATCCATGTGGCTGCTCACTTTGCCCTAG
>JAYWMS010000091.1:0-10514 GCA_035873215.1 Nitrospirota bacterium
TGCCGAGCATGACGGCAGCTAATGCCTCGGGAATCCAGGTTTTGCCGGCAGCAGCAACTTCCGGCGCCCAATAGCCCCACAACGCTCCCAACAACACCCACAACACAAATCCGTCTTGGATGATTCGCACCCAAGCAGGGATGGCGCTTTGAGAATTCGTTCGACCATTCAAGTCATTCACCACGGTCATCGTGAAATTTCCATCTGTGTCTTCGAGACAATCGATGCGCCTGCCACCCACACAGGGCGCCAATGACACACGCCAGTGCCGCAAAATACCAGATCCCTGCATAACCGGCTGCCGTACCTGTTGATCCGGAACCCCATGCCTCTCCCAAATATCCGCTGACCGATAATGCCACCGCACCGGCTAGTTGTCCTAGCATGTTAATCCATCCTAACGCCTGTCCAGTTCGACGCTCTCCCCACCGATCAGCGACCGCGGCATTCAGAATGGGAAATGCATGCAGCGTAATCCCCAGCAGTAAAGCCACTCCCGCTAACATCCATGGTGAGGCAAACGGCAGCGCAAGGCAGGTCACGGACACCGCACCCAATCCCAAAATTATGGAGGCTAAGGCAAACCGACTCAGCCCTCGCCCTATAAAAACATCTGAAATTTTCCCTAAGACTGGACTGCCAATCACATGTCCCACCGTGTACACGGTACCAATCACTCCTCCGGCGATAACCGCCTCGGTTTGGAGGAACCCCCCTTCATTCTGAAAAAGTTCACTCGCATATATCGTGAGCCACCCGGGGACTAGTCTCAACGCAATCACTCCTGCTGCAAAATAACCACCCAGACACCAGAGCACGGGATCGCGAATGATGGATTCGGCACCTTTTTTCGAAACAGGGGGAGATACGATATGAGAGGATTGCTCATGTGAATTGCTGATTTCTTTAGGAAACGATCGAAGAAACATCCAGCAGACTAGCCCAAGAACCGCAACAAGCAGGGCAACAAACAGTATGGCTCCCTGCCACCCCGAGACAGGAAACAGTGCATTGTCCAGAAAATAGACATGCAGCACCGGCAAAAGGAGAAACGCGGTGACCTGCCCAAGCCCGCCACCCCAGCCATAATACACTCCATTGGCCAATCCCCGTTCCTCCGAGGCAAACCAACGGCTCAACATGCCTGCCACGGGAACAAACACCGTGGCGGCCACCACGCCAATCACCATTCGCCAGGCGACAGCTTCCCCGAATGTGTGAGCTAAACTAAATCCTGCCAAGCCTCCGGCCGTCAGCAAGACGCCGAGCGAAATCACCACTCGACCGCCTCGCCGATCAGCACACTTCCCCCAGGGCACCTGTGCCAATGCATAAGTATAAAAAAATGCACTGCCTAACACACCCAGATCCGATTTCTCTAGATGCAGGTCATGACTGATGAAGCTCGCCAACCCCGTATAACTCCACCGTGTCAGGTACGAGGTGGAATAGGCCAACACACCGCAGATTAAAATAACCCAGCGATAGGAACTGCGTCTCACAAGCAAAAAATTACCTCACCCTTACAGGATCCTATTCACCCGCAAGGGATCGCATCCGGACGGACGGGAATCCCTTTGCAACTACCCGGATGAAAACCTGGCCATTATAATGATTGGAGCACGGAAAGAGGAAAGGAAAAAACTGGAGAGAAAAGACGCCTGCCTAAAGAGGGCCTGTTGAATATCTCTCTGACATGGCCCATACATGCCCTAGACGAAACCAACATCAGAAGCCGACGGGAATGGTCAAAAAAAGCATGCCCTCGCGAAGGCGGTGGGTCCGCTTTTTCACCCGCCCAAATCCAAGGGCACTAAATCCCCCTGTACCATGGGCAAGGCCACAGCCAGTTTGACGCGCGAAGCGTACTCACAGTACGTGAGCGCGAACGCCGCGAAGAGCGGCAAGTCTGTGAGCCCGAAGGTCAGGCAAACTGGCGAGAACGCCACTGGCGGCTTTTTTCAACATTCCCTAAGAGGAGATCAATGCGAAGCAGATAAGGGAATACTTGTCCCTTCCATAAAAGGTAGCAGTGATTTCAGCGGCTGAGGGCGAGAAAAATAGAATCCTTGGGCATAATCGCAACCATGCGATTGCAGGAAGAGCACTTGCTTGTATGTCTCCACTCCTTCTGCCAGCACCTTGAGACCCAGCCCATGGCCGATCCCGATCATGGAAACCACTAAACTGGCATTCGTGGAATTCGTATCAATGTCCTGCACAAATGAACGATCAATCTTCAAGGTATCGATCGGAAAGGTTTTTAGATATTGGAGTGAGGAATATCCCGTCCCAAAATCATCCAGTGAAATGCGAATTCCCATCGCCTTAATTTTTTCCAAGGACGAGCGACTCTGCTGGGTGTCTTCCATGAAAAAGTTTTCCGTGAGTTCCAGTTCAAGGCACGACGGATCCAAGGAACTATCCGTCAGCGCCTGACTGATATGCTCAACCAGGTCCTTTTGACGAAATTGCCGAGTGGACACATTCACCGCCACCGGAAATTCCTGCCTTTCCTCCCGCTGCAGTTGACTCACCTCAGCACAAGCCTGTCTGAGCACCCATTTTCCAAGCGCGCCTATCAAGCCGACTTCCTCTGCCAGCGGAATGAATTCCGCCGGCGAAACAATCCCGCGCGTCGGATGATTCCAGCGCACGAGTGATTCCATGGCCGTCAGCTGGCCATTCCGCAAATCAACAATCGGCTGATACTCCAAATAAAACTCTTCATTGTCCAATCCTCGGTGCAAGTCATTCACCAAGGAAGACCGACTTGCTACCTTGGCACCCATTCCACCTAAATAGTTTTGAACATTGTTTCCACCGTGGCGCTTGGCCTGATACATGGCAATATCGGCATGCTGTAACAACACATCTTCACCATGGTCATCAAAAGGAAAGAGCGTGACCCCAATGGAGGCACTGATAAAAACCTCTCGGTCGTCGAGGGAAAAGGGCTCAGCCAACAGATGGAGCACACGTCGAGCTATGGCATGTGCCTGTGACCCACCCACATGATCTTCCAGAATTAGCGCAAATTCATCCCCGCCCATTCGAGCCACCGTATCATATTCCCGCATGCAGGTTCGTAAGCGATCAGCCGCCCGTTTCAGTACCAGATCCCCAGCGTGATGTCCCAATGAATCATTGATATCTTTAAAGTGGTCGAGGTCCACGACTAACAACGCCACACCTTCCTCGGAACGCCGTGCGCGTTTCAATGCTTGACCAAACCGATCAAAAAAGAGGCGTCGATTCGGTAATCCTGTCAGTTGATCATGATTTTCAAGATGCGTCAGATAACGTTCTGATCGCGCACGTTCAAAACAGTATGCCACCGAGCGATGCAGACTGCGTTGGTCTACCTGTCCTTTGACCAAATAGTCTTTAGCCCCCTGTTGAACCGCTTCCGCAGCAAAATCTTCCCCGCCGGTCCCACATAACACCACAATAGGCGTTTCAGGAGCCATGGCTTGGATTCGATGGAACGCATTTAATCCGTGCGAATCAGAGAGAGTTAAATCAAAAAGAATGACATCGACCGTACGACCTTCGAGTACCGATAGCGCCTGCTCGACAGTTTCCTCACGGAGATATTCCAATCGAAATCCCTCAAGACGTTCCAAAGCCCGCTCGACCCAATCCGGATCAGCCCCCTTGTCTTCAATGAGCAGGACGGAAATATGTTGACTGTAGGACATTCGGCGATCCTTTTGAGGGGTGAATCTATTCTTTTTTCGAGGTCCCCACGCCCAACGATCACGGTTTCCTTCGGTCTTACAAACCTGAGACTTAATTTAGGAAAAGGGTCAGGAAAATGGCCGTCATTGGCATTCCACACCTCCAAGACCCGAAGTATCGGTATCCTCAACAAACAAGAAGAATCGAGTACAAGGGCCCTCCACCTGATTCTCCAAAATGACATGGCTATGGTATCGATGTGGCATTCCGGTTAAGACTCATAAATCACGTCCATCACTGATTCCCTAAAAATCAGCCACCGCCGAATCTGGGCAAAGAAAACGAAAGAAAAGTGATGATCCGCCTTAGAGGAACCTAAAGACGGCAGTTGGACACTTCGGAACCCTTCGACCGCCGCGGGGACCGCGGCGCTCAGGGCGAGCAGGCTCTCACCTACCGAGTGACGGCTACGGCCTCCCGTTCGTGCTGAGTCCTGAGCTTGCCGAAGGGTCGAAGGATAAACGGGAGAGCAGCCATGGAACTGCCGTTTTTAGGATGAATCAACCGAATGGTTGGTCCTACGTAAATCATCCGGGTTCTAAGGTCCAGGAAAATAAGTAGAGCTCAATTCCTTTTACGTACGGATGTGGGGAAAATTTGTGAAACCTTTTGAATTGTAATGACGTTACACGCGATCGACCTGTGCATCCTCCAGCACATGTTTGAATGTCTCGATCAACGCGTCGATTTGGTAGGGTTTGTGAATAAAGGCATTAAATTGCCGACCGGGGAATTGCCGGAGCGCCTCTTCTTCTGAATACCCGCTCGAAAGAATCACAGGAACATCAGGCCGAATTCTCCGCATTTCCTCAAAGAGTTCTTCTCCGCTCATCTTGGGCATCGTCAGGTCAAGCAACACGGCCCGAATTTCGTCACTATGCTGACGAAAAAGATCTAATCCGGACAGCCCATCTTCCGCTCCCACGACTGAAAAACCGATATCCTCCAGTATGAGTTGAGCCGCAATCAGCACATCTTCCTCGTCATCAACGACAAGAATCATCCCTTTCCCTTTGAGACTTGCATGCGACGTCGGCGTCTCGTCCTTCACGTTCTCTATTCCTGGCACACTGGGCACAATGATACGAAACGCCGTCCCCTCTCCTACTTGGCTACTTACCTTGATCGTTCCACCATGCAACCTCACGATGCCCAGCAGTGCGGCCAATCCCAAACCGCGTCCAGTGAACTTCGTGGTAAAAAACGGGTCAAAAATTTTTTCAATAACATCAGGCTCGACCCCGACACCGGTATCCGCAACTTCCAGATATACACATTCCTCGTTGGTACATTCACCACGCACATGACATTCACTCAAGTAATCTTCCGTGACAAACATTTTTCCCGTTCGGAGCGTGATGGTTCCCACGCGGTCGCCAATGGCTTCGGAGGCGTTTATTATCAGGTTCATCACAACCTGACGCATTTGCGCCGGATCCACACTCACAAGAGGCAGAGACGGCGCGAAGTCATAGAATAGCGACACACGCTTCGAGATTGATACGGCTAAGAGATGCCCCATTTCCTCCACAAGTTTGGACAAGTTTATGGCATGGATAATAGGTTTCCCTTGACCAGCATAGGTAAGCATTTGGTTCGCCAATTCTCCCCCACGCAATGCCGCTTGCTCAATCTTAAGGAGATGATCACGGGATTGGGTTCCAGCAGGGAGTTTCTTCGCTGCAAGACCCGCGTGCGCCACAATAGTCATGAGTAAATTGTTAAAGTCATGGGCGATCCCACCAGCCAAGACGCCTAAACTCTCCAACTTTTGTACTTGCTGCATCTGAATTTCCTCTCGCTTACGCTCTTCTTCCGCAAGTTTCCGAAACGTAATATCCCGCAAGGAAGCTAAATACGCCTGCTCGTCCTCCCAATCGATCTCGACAATACGCATCTCGACCTGGACGGCCTCTCCGCCAGGAGGGATAATTTCAATTTCTGTCGTCTCCCCCTCCACCAAGGGAAATCCAAAACCGGACCCAATCAGATCGACCCACGTTTGACCGTAGAGTGTTTCTGCTGCCGGATTCACAAATCGAATCTTCCCATCCGGGCCAACAATCACCATCCCGTCGATGTTCTGCTCGATAAGAAGCTGAAACCGAGGCTCACTAGACTTCAAATTCCGAAACCTACGAGACGACGGCTTCTGAACTATGGATTTGGGCTGCGACATCATTCCTCCCTGAAACAATCGACTATCCCCACCAAGAGTGCTCCCTTCTCTATTACCCTTAGGAATAGAGATACAATCCACAATAACGACATGTTAAGAGATTGAGCATACCGCTTTCATCGTTCTGAGGCCATGACATTCGTCACATGTGGAATCAACCTGATTGGCCACATCAAACCAGGTAGCACCCTGCCTATCAATATCCTTTATCCGTTTGCCAAATGCGTGGAAGCACTACCACTGTCTAGACTGCTCGTGAGTGACAGAATGGGACGAATGGTCCATCAAAACCCTGAAGAAGAACCCTCATCGAAGACTCCAGGAATCCGGAATTACAACAAATTGAAATTAAGAGAGCTGAATGGTCGTATAAGCCCGGAGGATAAAAGTGAGGTACATAAGGTAGTTCTTCCCATGTTGATAGGACCCATGCCTTTCAACAGAATCTGGGAATGTTCAATTCATGACCATAGGGACATGTTCACGGTTACGTGAAGATCGATTTATCGATTATACCCTTACTGTCAACCACTATCAACAGAAGTATGTAAGTATATCCCTAACCATCAAGGCCACTCTCCGGACTACTCAATTGACAAGCGTTAGTACCCAGCAGCAAGCGAGATAGTAAAGGACGTTCCGGTTCCAGGAAAAGATTCAAGCTTGATGATTCCATGATGTCGATCAATAATCCGTTTAACAATAGTAAGGCCAAGGCCATCCCCTCTGATTGCTGATGGATTCAGGCGGTAAAACAATTGAAAAATCTTGTCTTGATGTTCTGTATGTATACCCATGCCATTGTCTTTCACAGTATACGTAGCCCATTCACCGTTTCGGATACCATAGATTTGAATGATGCCCGGACGGGACGGGTCCAAGTATTTGCAGGCATTGTCCAATAGGTTACAAAAAAGTTGATTGATTAAAGTTACATCTCCTACACACCTTGGGAGATCGTTAATCTGCAGGGTCACTTCTTTTTCTTTCAGTTGATATTCCATCCCGGCCACGATACCTGCCATCATCTCATTCATATCCAGCTGTTCATTTCTTAAGGTCAGGCGGCCAAGTCGGCCCAATCGAAGAACTCCCTGGAGCAGGGTTTCCATTTTCTTTGTCCCAGCCTGAATGTAATGCAGTGCTTCTGGAATGTCCTGGTCGACAATCGAGATCATCGCTTGCTTCTGTGAATCCGACATCTCTTGCTCACAGATTGCCCGAAGCGAGACACAAGCCTTGGCCAATTCCTTTCCAAACCCTTGCACGTTCACCAACGGTGAGCGGAGGTCATGAGAGGTCACGCTCAATATCGTTTCCAGTTCTTGATTTTGCCTAATGAGCGTCTGATTAAGGTTCGCTAACGCTCGATCAGCTTCCTGACGTTTCAGCAAGCTGGTCTCAAATTTTACTCGGGCTGCCCCAAGTTGTCCGGTGAGTTCCTGAAGACGGGCCTCTAACTCATGTTCACGGGCATTCAAAATTGATTTTTCATGGGTACCCTTCCAACATACCCAAGCCACCAACCAAAGAGTCAGCAGCGAAATACCACCGCTCGCCACCGCCGTATTGGAATCGAAGTTCGGGATTGCCAGTACAAGGTCAATGAGAATAAGCCCTGTGCACCCGTATACCCCAATCCAAAAGTATCCTGGCCAGGACAAACGTGTGGTGAGATACACGACACACACATACAGCCCGTGCACCGGAATGGAAGTGGGAACGATCTGATCGAAATAAAATATGAGAACGGCTAACCCAAGACAAAAAGGACCCAAGTACCGTGAAAGCACATCCGTAGGGTAAGTCGTATCACGAGGTGCCCATAGGTCTTCAAGAGAAGTGGATTGGGGGCCCCTTTCAAGCATGGCGGGTTTCATAACAAACAATCCTGAGTGTTCATGAGATGGGACGATTCCTTCTCACAGAATCGATTGAACATTGCGCATGAGGAAAAGGGAAGTCAAATCAGTCCTGAACATCACCCTGCAATCTCCATCCTCAAAATCAAATGACAAAAATTGTCAGGCTCAAGAGCCCTATGGTAGACTCCTCTTCCTTGGGCGATTAGCTCAGTGGGAGAGCGCTGCCTTCACACGGCAGAGGCCACTGGTTCGATCCCAGTATCGCCCACCACGCCATGCGGAATATCCTGTCAACTAACCATTGCCCAGTTTTCGAAATTCCGCTGCATGATTTCCACCGTCTTGTATTGAACCAATAGTCATGAAAAACGCCTTCATTTTTTTTCTCATCGTGACAGCCCTAGCCATGTTGGAAGCCTGCACACCCCCACCGCAGCCAGATTCACTATTTCCCCCAACAGCAAGCGATCTCGAACTGTTAGGACAAACCAAGCTTTGTGACAAGAAACCCCTCACCGTAAAACAATGGAAGGGCACCACGTATACGCGCGAACCCTGGGGGACAGGGGAACAATTCCATCGTACCGCCCAGAGCATCCAACCTTCACATGATCGTTTCTATTTCTTTGATGATGAGGGGCTGCTCATTGGTGCCGTTTTTCGCTTTATCCCAGGCCTTGATCTCCAACCCTATCCCGTACTCCGCGGAACGATAGCAGAACTGCCACCCTCCTCATCCTTTTTCCTAGACCCCAGCCAATTACTGGGACAGGAAGCTGCCCAATCGGCAAACTTGTATCGGACGGGAGACAAAACCAGTACGACACAGTACCTGATCTTAGACAACGACGACCGGCCACGTTTGTTGGTGGCTTCCATGGTCATTGACCCATACGAACAGCTCTTAACCAGCTACCAAAGAAAATTTCTCCCTGGACTGGTACGGCCTTCTCCTCCCGCGACAAACTCAAATACAACAAACAAGACCAGCGATAAAATGAAAGGCTTTTTAGCCACGCAACAATTTGCCAGAGGCGAAGCCGCCTTGTTTGCTTCCTGCGGCAAACGCAATGCCGATACAGCCGTGTTAGCCTATCAAGCAGCCATTAGTCACGGAATTTCCGATGACAAGCGTTTGGCAGAGGCGCATCATCGTCTGGGCCTCGCCCTACGCGATAAGGGACGTGCACAAGAAGCGGAAGCCCAATTGGAAAAAGCACTGATTATACGTCCCAATGTTCCAGAGGTGATCAACAACTTGGGCAGTATCTTGGCTCAGCAGGACAAGAAAGTACGGGCTCTTGAATTGTTTAAAAAAGCCATTGTGTTACGGCCCAATTATGCTCGGGCCAGGTTTAATCTGGCAGAATGCTTGGAAACCATTCAGGTCAAGCGAGCTATCGAAGAATACGAAACCTACCTGGCATTAGTTGAGGGCGTACCAGGAGAAGAACAACGTGTCAAACTTGTTGTAGAACGGGTAAAACGACTCAAAGGAAACCGTTGAACCATTAGAATTGTCATCGGGTTGGCAAACCACTATGCGACTGCGCAACAAAATAGGTACAACAGGGGAGTGGTCAAAATGGCTGTCCGACAAGGCCGCAGCCTCTTTGGCACGCGGAGCGAACCGGCAGTTCGTGAGCGCGAATGGTGCGAAGAGCGCCAAGTTTGTGAGCCCGAAAGTGACAAAGAAGCGAGAACGCTGCTCGCAGACTTTTTCAACACTTCCCAAAGGCCAGTAACGGGATTCATGAAGTTTTATGCCGTCCAACAAGGCCATACTCCCGGCGTTTATCTCACCTGGAGCGCGTGTGAAGCACAGGTTAAAGGGTTTCCCGGAGCGAAATTCAAGAGTTTTCCGACGAGGGAGGAAGCTGAAGCCTTCGTCAAGAAAGACCTGAAAACGACCTCTGCATCCTCCAGACCGGACCTGAACGATGACCACTCTCTTGTCCATATTTGGGTTGATGGCTCTTGCATGGGGAATAAGGAAGGTCCCCTCCAACTTGGTTGGGCGTATCTCATTATTCGTGGGGATCAAGAAATATACCGAGCCAAGGGAAATGACATTCCGCCTGAAGCCCATCGTCATCGAAATGTAGCAGGAGAAATCATGGCCGTACTGAAAGCCATTGCGTGGTGCCAGGAACAGGGAATCGCTGCTGCGAAGATTTACTATGACTACCAAGGCTTGGAATGCTGGGCCGAGGGTTCGTGGAAAACAAAAACACCATTCACCCAAGCGTATGCGGAAACAGTGAAGACCTCTGGCATGCGCTTAACGTGGCGCAAGGTTTTGGCCCATTCGGGAGAACCCAACAATGAAATAGTTGATCAGCTAGCAAAAGAGGCGGCCAAGGCAGGAACATGAATTGTCAAATGGAGTTTGTCATCAGAAACGTGAGAAGTGGAGGAGTTTCGGAGGGTGCGGTTAAAGCGTCAAGAAAAAGACGGCCATTCCCAGCCTGTTTTCGGCCTAAAAGAGCGGGCTGTTCAAAAAGGCTATTCCACCCGCCCAAACCCAAGGGCACCAAGACGCCCTTTTCCGCGGACAAAGTCCCGAGAACGCCGCTGGCAGGCTTTTTCAACAGCCCGCCTAAAGCTTACCTTCCCCTTTTAGATACTGCCGGAATCGATTCATGAGGTCGTCACCCAACACCCCAACGTCTGGCTTGTCTTTCATGAAATCTCGAATTTCAGAGAGGCGTTGTTCGGCTTGATCATTG
>JAYWMS010000170.1:0-2469 GCA_035873215.1 Nitrospirota bacterium
ATGAGCAACATCTTAAATCGGTTGGGTAATGTGAGGGCCGAGATATCCGCATAAAACTTTGGATACTTTTCAACCAAATCTAAAAAGGTCGGATGAAATTTTTCATATAACATCAGGCCGTAACTACATGCATGAGCGGCAATGACCGTGACGCCTTCATCTAGCGGGACACGCAGGCGTTCAGGATCACCGACGGATTGATCCTTGCCGATTAAACTAAACTCATACCCGACATGACTTAGAAATGGGATCTTCCGTTGTGCCATCGCGCGATAAAAGGCTTTGTATTGTGCATTCGCCGGATCGAACTGTTGGGCATTTGGAAGCACTTTGACGAGTGCCGCCCCGGCATCGACACACCGATGCATTTCATCAATCGCATCACGTCGCTGTGGATTAATGGAGACCCCCGCCAAAAATTCCTTTGGGTGGGCCCTGGCCATTCCCAAGACATAATCATTAGCGATCAAAAACTCCGTTCCCTGTTGATCAAGCTTGCCAGCATGGTCATACACCCCATCCATGCCGAGCAATACCACCTGTCCAACGTATGTTGATTGGCGCAATTCCTTGAGCAAATCATCCACATACTTCTGATTGGCTTGATGCGGATTGTTCGCATCCAACCCATGCTTCCACAACAAAAATCTGAATAACGGACTGCTCATCATTTTGGGCGAGATATAACAGCCATTATCTCCTTCCGGCAGTGCAGCCAAATGGACGTGGCAATCGATCAGTTTCGAGGAAGATGCGGTAAGATTATGGGTGTCATTTAGCATGGGTCTGTGAAAGACACCAGATGAGATGTCAGCTTTTTTCCATTCGCTCTATTGCCACGCGTTTCAGAGCCCGAAGATCTAGCTTGCCTGTGCCCAATACCGGGATCTGGTCAACTTTGATGAACGCATCTTTTCGAGGGATAAACAAATTGGGGAGCCCACTCGCGGCAACCTTCTCCAGCATGTCAGGGATGCCTGATTCTTCCAATGTATGAAGCACGACTAATTGCTCACCTTTCTTTTCATCCGGAATTGATGTCACCGCCAACACTTGCATCTCTGCATTCACCGCTTGAAGCAAGGCTTCTTCCACTTTTCCATGCGGCACCATCTCGCCGCCAATCTTCGCAAAGCGGGAAAGTCGATCCGTGATGGAAATGAACCCATCTTCGTCAAGCATGGCGATATCACCTGTGATGTACCATCCTTCATGCATCGCCTTCTCCGTGAGATCCGGACGGTTCAGATAACCTTGCATGACATTCGGACCTTTGACTAACAACATACCTGCTGAACCAACGGGTAACGGTGCAAAGGTTTCAGGATCGACAATGCGAACGGATACGCCGGGGAGTGGTTGCCCCACAGTTCCTCGACGAGAGGCTGGCTGGTAAAATCCCGAAGCACGAAAATCCGGACAATTGACGGAGATCACGGGCGAACACTCGGTGACGCCATAGCCTTCAATGGGACGTATACCAAACTTCTCATCAAAGGCCTGAGCCAACCGTTCAGAGAGTTTTTCTGCACCAGTAAGCACGACGCGTACCGAACCAAATTGATCCGGGGTGCACCGGCGTAAATAGAGTTGGAGAAACGTCGGAGTGGCAATCAGTAGTGTCACACCTTTCTTATGAATGAGCTCGCCAATTGCTCCGGCATCCAACGGCGTGGGGTGATACACCACTCCAATGCCATGATTGGCGGCAAGCCAAATCGTGGCAAGATACCCAAAGGAGTGGAAGAACGGCAGAATCCCCAGCAAACGATCATTCGGCCCCATATGAAAGACTTGCGCCACCCCTTCCACATTGGAATCCACGCTGAAATGACTGAGCATGACCCCTTTGGGTTCTCCGGTACTTCCACTGCTAAAAATTATCGTGGCTAAGTCATCAATTTGTGGACGACAGATTGCACCCGCAACACGCTCCAACATTCCGATGGGCGCAAACAGTGCCAGAAGCAAACCTTTGATCCGCTCGGATCTGCCGATGTTTTTCCGAACTTCTTCAATCCAGATAATCTTGATGCCTTCAGGAAGTTCCAAGCCGGCTTTCTCAATAAAGAGTTGACTGGTCACGATCGTATCCAGCCCCGATTGTTTGGCGGAAGACTCCATGCCGCTTCGACCAGCAGTGTAATTCAGGTTTACGGTCGTTCGTCCCGCTAACGTGGCGGCTAAGTTCACCAGTACCCCACCCACGCTCGGCGGAAACAAAATGCCAACCGTTTGTTGATTCGCCCAATACGGGCGTAATGCTCGAGCCAAGGCAATCGCACCAACCAACGACTCTAAACACGTCACTTTGGGTCGCGTCATATCAGCAAAGGCAAATCGAAAGGGATGCCGGCGCGCGGCACGCACAAAAGAATGATGCAAGGGATGTCTCTGCGACTTGCGATACATCCAGGCTTCTTCCCCCAACTGCTGTACCGCTTGTCGGACTTCAGTCGCAGTAACGGT